>JAYUFI010001124.1:0-3078 GCA_043738805.1 Planctomycetaceae bacterium
CGCGTTCGAGTTCGGCAAATCGACCGAGCCGCTGCGGCCCTTCCGCGAACAGCTCAGCTTTCTGGGGGGCCTGCATCATCCGAACGGGACCAAGGCCGACCCGCACCTCTGCTCGGACATGTGGCTGACCGGTGCTCCGCTGCACAACCCGAAGCCGGGCATGTTCAACTCGGTGGCGCTCGATCAAGTCGTGGCCTCGCACACGAAGCAGTTCTGCCGGCAACCGTCGCTGGTGTTGTCGATTGATGCGGGCGTCGGCTTTTTGTCGCGCACGGGGACGATCTCGTACAACCTCGAAGGGAAGCCGATCCCCGCCGAGAACAACCCGCGCCGAGTGTTCGATCGCTTGTTTCGCGGCGATCGAGCTTCGCTCGCCACGCAGCGTGAGCAACTTCAGCGACGCATCAAGCTGGTGGACGCTGTGCTCGAAAGTTCCAAGTCGCTCAACAAGCAGCTGGGCCAATCCGACCGCGAGAAGATGGATCAATATCTGACGTCGCTGGACGAAATCGAATCCCGGCTGACCGCCTCGGAGAAGTGGATCGACATCCCATTGAAGACGCAGGATTACTCGCACCTCAACCTGGACGCGACCTCGGAGGGCGAGCCGGCCGAGTACTACCGCAACATGTTCGACCTGATCGCGCTGGCATTCGACGCGGACATCACACGCTCGGTCGCGTTCATGCTCAATCGTGAAGATGGCATGGGAGTCAGCGACACGTTCCCGATCAAGCTGGGCCTGGGCAAGACTCATCACAACCTGTCGCACGCCGAGGACAAAGAGGGCCAGCTCGCCTTCGCAAAATACGACCTGTTCCTCAGCGAGCAGATCGCGTACTTCATGAACCGGCTTGTGGAGTACAAAGACAACGACGGCAGCGTGCTCGACAACACAATCGTGCTGTTCGGCAGCGGAGCAAGTACCACTCACTACCCGAAGAATCTGCCGACGCTGATCGCCGGCGGCTCAAACATGGGACTCAAGCACGGCACGTACTGGCGCGGCAAAGACGCCCGGATGTCGAACATCTTCTTGAGCATTCTACGTTCAATCGGCGTCGAGCAAGAGTCCTTTTCCGACAGCACGAGCACCGTGAGCGACTCAATCTTCGGAGCGGTCTAATTGAGAAGTCGTAGGTCGGTTTTCCAGGCCCGACCTACGATTCGGGAGAGCCGTAATTACTTATCACGCGTTGGCGAGCTGCTTCACGCCAGGATGTCGCGCAGGACATTGCCATGCACGTCGGTCAGCCGGAAGTCGCGACCTCCGTACCGGTAAGTGAGTTCTTCGTGATCGACGCCAAGTTGGTACAGAACTGTAGCCCACATATCGTAGATGGTGCATTTGTTTTCGATGGCGTAGTAACCGAGGTCGTCGGTGGCACCGTAGATCGTGCCACCCTTCACGCCGCCGCCAGCGAGCCAGACGCTGAAGCCGTAAGGGTTGTGATCGCGACCGTCGCTCCCTTGCGAGAACGGCGTGCGACCAAACTCACCAGACCAGACGATGAGCGTTTCGTCGAGCAGACCTCGATCGCGAAGATCCTGAATCAGAGCGGCGATCGGTTGATCGACTTGTTGAGCCATCGCTCCGTGGCCCTGTTTCAAAGCTCCGTGTTGATCCCACGGATTGGCTGCTCCGCCAGCTCCGATGTTTTTCGTGAGGCAGCTCAGTTCGATGAATCGCACGCCGCGCTCGACAAGCCGCCGAGCGAGCAGGCATTGCCGCGCGTAGGCTGACTTCTCGGCGTCATCGGAATCGAGACCGTAGAGCTTGTGAGTCTGCTCGGTTTCCCCGGAGATGTCACACAAGTCGGGAACGACCGATTGCATCCGGAAGGCGGTTTCGTAGTTGCTAATTGCGGCTTCGACTTGAGCGTCGGTGGATGTCTGCTCCAAGAACGGCCGATCGAATTGACGCACGAAATCGAGCCGACGACGTTGTGTCTCTTTCAGATCACGCGGGCGGATATTGCGAATCGCTTCGCGCTGATCGGCCTTCAGGATCGAACCTTGATGTTGACCGGGGAGAAAGCCATTGCTGAAGAGACTCACGCCACCGTGAGGCGGCACGGCACCACCACTTTGCAACACGACGTAACCGGGCAGATCGCGGTTCTCGGTGCCGAGCCCATACGCGGCCCACGCTCCGGCACTCGGATAACCCATGATCGGGAATCCGGTGTGCATGAAGAAGTTCGCTTGAGCGTGCTCATTCAGCGGCGACGTCATCGAGCGAACGATCGCCAGCTCATCCACGACCTTGGCGATGTTGGGAAACATACTGCTGACAGGGATACCGCTCTTGCCCGACGGCGTGAATTCGAATGGGCTGGCCATGATGTTGCCATTGTTATTGAACATCGTCCGTTCAATTTTTACAGGCATCGGCTGGCCATGATCGCGTTGCAGTCGCGGTTTCGGATCGAACGAGTCGACGTGCGAAACTCCTCCGGACATAAAGCAAAAGATGACGTGCTTGGCCTTCGGCACGTGATGCGTTTTCTTCATCGCGGCACCCGAGGGAAGATCGACCGTGGCCGAATCGGCTCGATCACCCATCAGTCCGGCAAGAGCGACCGCACCGAAGCCGGTCGAACATAGTTGAAGCATGTGTCGACGCGAGAAGTTCGTTGGGTTGTGCATGGTTCCCCCGTAGGTCGGGCCTCCAGGCCCGTCCACATTTTGAGAGTTTGAACTCGGACGGGCCTGGAGACCCGTCCTACGTCACTTCAAATAAATGAATTCCTGAAACGTAAACATGGCGTGCGCGAGGTCGGTCCACGCGGCTTTATCGTTGATCGAATCGGGGATTGTTCCGAATGACTCCACTTCCGCTTCGAGTTCTCGAAGACTCTTGCGTCCGCGATCAATTTGTTCGCGATCTGCGGCAGTGAGCTCCGCCAATACCTGCGATTCAGAAACGAAGTACGGAGCCGATTGAGAAGTCGCCTGAATCTCGTCCGAAGAGAGCGCGCGGTCATAAAGTTGAGCTCGCAGAATTCGTCCGGCAAGCATTCGGTTGCCACCAGTGGGAAGGTGGCGAATACCGAATCCAACCACGGCCTTGCCCGC
>JAYUFI010001125.1:0-1091 GCA_043738805.1 Planctomycetaceae bacterium
CGCGGCTCAAGTCGATCGATCGAACGATCCGAAACGCCCACACCTGGTTTGGACGACTGAGCATGTTGAAAATCGTCCAGTCGATCTGCTGGAAGATGATTGTTGCGGATGCCGCTTCATTGAATGGGCCAATGGGCAGTCAGTGGATGATCTCGCCCAACACTACGGTCCACAGTCCGCTGCTTGTGCTCAACTCGGTTCGATTTTCGTCGCTGCGAAGAACCTGATCCCGTGGGCGGTACAGCACCTCCCGCTGGTCGATTCAACGCAGCCGAACGCGAGGTTGGTCCAACAAGCGAAAGCCGTTTACATCTCTTACAAGTGCGGCGACTCGACCGATGCCGGCCGCGAACGCGAAGCCTTCATCGACCGACTGGACACCTCACTGCGAACCGCCGGCCACGACGTCGGCCGAGACAAGCGGGACATCAGATACAAGGATTCGATCCACAAGTTCATGGACGAACTCGGACGTGGCCATTGCATTGTCGTGGTGCTCAACAACGAGTACCTGCGTTCACGGTTCTGCATGTACGAACTCGTCCAGATTTACCTGAACCACGACTTCCGCAAACGAATCGTCCCGGTCGTACTACCCGACGTGGCCAGCCTCACTCCCATGCGGCGCTTGGAGATCGTCAAGTTCTGGGGTGAGCAGCGAGATCAACACCAGCAAGAATTCGCACTCAATCTCGGTGACAGCAGTCACGAAGGCTTCTCAGACTTCGACCGCGCCCGCCAAATCGCACAGAATTGTGATGCGGCGCTGAGTCACGTCTTCGACATGAACTACCTCAACCAAGCTCAACTCGAAGCCAACGACTTCCGGTTACTGAAGCAGGCCATCGCCGAGCGAATGGAGGAACCTTCCGCCCAAGCGGGAAGGCCGTGACTGGTCGATGATTTCGACCGCGACTTCGCTTCGCGGAGTGACATGGTTGGTTCCGATCTTCTCCGAACTGAAACCGAACGTGGAAGACCTGCACGAACAGCGGCTGGTGTCGGTCCTCAAACAGATTCACGACGAACTCGACGCGGCCGTGTTTGACGCCTACGGCTGGCCCGTCACGCTGACCGACGAAGAGATTCTG
>JAYUFI010001126.1:0-1090 GCA_043738805.1 Planctomycetaceae bacterium
CGAAAGGTGCGCGTCTCTTGTTCGAGCACCATCGCTTCCGTGCTCGCTGGCTCTACGGCTGAAATCGAACTCGCGTGACTTCCGGCAAACGCCAAACACACAAGACATGTGATTTTTGCAAAGCGAACAATGCAAAATCGTTTTGAGAGTCCAAGCATGAAATTCATCCATGAATCGTGCTGAGCGAGCGGAGAACTGGTACCTCGTTTTCGTAGCCCGGTTTGCAAAACCGGGCTACAGAAAATCGAGCGACTTCCGAAGAGGCGGGACCATAGCCAAGCCGGCTTAACGCTCAAAGAGAAGTTATTGGCTAACTGCAACATTGTGGCGCGGCGATTCACGACGCGGAGCGTCGTGCCACCATAAAAGCTTCGCCCCCTTCTTTTTGTCAGACAGACTTTCTGCCAGTCAGAAAGAGCTTGAGCCAATTTCGTCGGTTTGGGCTCGCTGGGCCGAAACCGCGTGTGACTTAGTTGTTGCAGCGATCGTGATTTTGGCCGGTCGAGCAAACTCAGAAATTGGTTCGTCGGCGATTTGGCATTTGGTCAGTTCGGTGGCAACGTTTTGGAGCGAGCGTTGGCGAAGAGCGTCAGCGCTGTTGGTTGACCGTCGCACATTCCCTCAGCAGCAAGGTTCCGCACGATGCGTTTCTCAAGTTGGTTGCAATCGGTTCGGTCAGGATTGAAAGCTCGTGGGTCACGTCGGTCAGGACACTCCCTGCCGCGTCTGGAATCGCTCGAACAGCGAACGCTGTTGACGGTGACTGCGTTGCTCTTGCCGGGGAACGTGCTGAGCGTCACATCAGACAGCAACGACGCGATCACCGTGCAAGCGAACCCGACTGATCCAACGAAGGTGCAAGTGCTTGATGACGGGGTTGCGGTTTCGTCTGCCGCGTCAATCTCAGCCGCAAGCATCGTCACGTTGAACGTCACTGGTGGCGACGGCAATAACGTCATCAACGTCAGCGGAGTCAGCTCAGGCGTGTTCACCGCACTCACCAGCCTGAACGTCAACGGCGGTGACGGAGCAGATTCAATCACCGGCAGCGATGATTTCTCGGAATCGCTCGTCGGCGGAAACGGCAATG
>JAYUFI010001127.1:0-8111 GCA_043738805.1 Planctomycetaceae bacterium
CTTTCTCGGTCGGCAGGGAGCGAAAAATGCTTGAAAATGCCGCCGAAATCGGGGTTCTCGCGACCAATTGCGTTTGCTAACGTTCGCCGCGAAACTCGCCGCAAACAGTAACCGTTTCTTAGAGAAAAGACCAATGGCCAACATCAGCACCAGCGACTTCAAAAAGGGAATCAAAGTCATCATCGATGGCGAACCATGTGATATGGTCGGCTTGGAGTTCGTCAAGCCAGGGAAAGGCCAAGCTCTGTACCGCACACGACTGAGAAACTTGCTCAAAGGAACATACCTCGACAAGACCTACAAGAGTGGTGATAGCCTCGAAGGAGCCGACGTTCGCAAGAATGACGGCGTCTATTCGTATCGCGACGCGAATGGCTTCATCTTCATGGACAACGAAACCTTCGAGCAACACTCGCTGCCCGTGGAAACCTGTGCTGAAAGCTTGAAGTTCATCAAAGAAGGCTCGACGTGTCAGCTCATGTATTGGAACGATCGCCTGATCGGCTTCACTCCGCCACAACACGTGATTCTGGAAATCACTTACACCGAGCCAGCCGTGCGCGGCAACACGTCGTCCAACGTGACGAAGGCCGCCACTCTGGAAACCGGTGCCGAAACTCAAGTCCCTTCCTTCGTGGCCACCGGCGACAAGATCAAGCTTGATGCTGTGACCGGTGAGTACATCGAACGCGTCCGGGATTAAATTGCTACAGTCGTCGAACGGTCTCTCAAACTGTCCGACAACCTGACGCAGTTGACAAACCGACCAAGTAGTGTGAAATCAAAGCCCGGCTTCTTCGCAGAAGCCGGGCTTTTGCTTGAACCCCTTAAGTCACGTTGGTGATTTTCAACTTGCCGATGTTCCAAATCGTTTGAATCATCAGGACTTAACAATCCAGCTTACGAACTCAAAACTATGTCCGATCACAACGGCAAGCTCTACATCGAAACCGTCGGCTGTCAGATGAATATGCTCGACAGCGAACTCGTCGTCGCGGAGCTACGCAAACAGGGCTTCTCTCTGACCAATGATGTCAAAGAGGCGGACACAATCCTGTTCAACACGTGCTCGGTGCGCGATCACGCCGAACACAAAATCTACAGCCAGCTTGGTCGTTTGAAATTCAGTAAACGAGCGCGTCCGAATCAGGTCATTGGCGTGATGGGTTGCATGGCTCAGAAGGATCAAGAGCTGATCTTCAATCGCGCGCCGCACGTCGATTTGGTGGTCGGCACAGGACAGCTCAAAGAAATTCCGCGACTGATCAACGAGGCTCGCCATGAACGAGGGCGGCGAATGGCGGTGAGCCTCGATCGCAAAGAAGGCTCGCGAGCCGAAGTGGCCGACAGCTTTGAGAGCTATGACCCGGCTCGCGATCCCACGATGCGACCGTCGCCGTATCAGGCTTTCGTCCGCATCATGATCGGCTGCGATAAGTTCTGTACGTACTGCGTTGTGCCGATGACGCGCGGTCCCGAACAGAGTCGTCCGCCGCGCGAGATTGCTCACGAAGTGAAGTTGCTCGCGGGCCAGGGAGTCAAAGAAGTCACGCTGCTGGGGCAAACGGTCAACAGCTACAAGGTCACGCAGGACGGAAAGCTCTTCCGCATGTCCGACCTCTTGGAGCTTATTCACGACACACCCGGCATCGACCGTATCAAGTTCGTCACGAATTACCCGCGCGATATGAGCGACGATTTGTTGCACGCGGTACGTGATCTCCCGAAGGTCGCGCAATACTTGCACGTTCCCGCGCAGTCGGGTTGTGACGAAATCCTCAAGCGGATGAAGCGCGGCTACACGGTTGGCGAATATCGTGAGATGCACGCTCGCATTCGCGAGACATTGCCCGGTTGCGCAGTGTCGAGCGACTTCATCGTCGGGATGTGCGGCGAGAGCGACGAGTCTTACCAGAAGAGTCTCGATTTGATTCGCGAGTGTCGTTTCAAGAACAGTTTCATCTTCAAATACAGCCCGCGTCCCGGCACGAAGGCGATCGATCTGTGGGCCGATGATGTGCCTGATGACGTGAAGCGGCACCGCAACAATGAGATGCTCGATCTGCAAAACCGCATCAGCGAAGAAGACAACGCAGAGTTGATCGGCTCGACGTTTCAAGTTCTGGTCGAAGGAATCAGCAAATCAACTCGCAAGGCTCAAGCTGCGGAAGGCAATGATGATTCATTTCTGCCGAGCGACGCCCTCTCCGATTTGACATCCCAACCGTCTGGTCCGGTTCAGCTAGTTGGTCGCACTCGTTGCGATCGTATCGTCGTCTTCAATGGCAACCCGCGACTGGCTGGCAGTCTTGTGGATGTCTCGGTCAACGATTGCTCGGCCACGACGTTGATGGGCTCGATCGTGACACTGGAGCAACAACATTGCGATTCGTTGCTGCCGATCGTGTTGTGATTGATTGTGCCGCGGCTTGTTCTGCATTGCCACATCGCGTGCCAGGTTAGTGTGGCTATCGTTGGCTCGTTCTCACTTGCGCAAAAAAAACTCGCCAGCAACCTCAATTGGGGGGCGACTGGCGAGTTATTGGTTTCAGAGTTTTTTGACGCGTGACGTTTATTCGCCGATGTGTGCGGCGAGGTCGTTGAGCGCGCCAATCGCCCGGTCAATGCCTCCCATCGCGATGGCAAAAGCTAACGCGGGATCGTTCTTGGTCGCTTCCAATATTTTCTTGGCCTTGTCGATAGATCCACATTTCAGCGCGAACATGCTGGCGTCCTTCTGGACGTCGCGTCCGCCGCTTCGAGAAATCTTGCCGCGGTCCTTAGCACGAATCTGCGACTTAATCACACTGACATACTTGGGATCAATTTCCAGTCCCTTGGATTGCTTGGCGTAGGTCGCGATATCAGACGGTGATTCAATCCCCTTTGCCAATGCTTCGCGGATGATCAACGCCTTATTAACGGAACCCGCACTTGCCTTCTTTGCCATCATTGCTTCCTTGTGTGAACTTAATTTTTATAAGTAACGCGTAGAGCACGATGTAACTCATCAACATGCAAGCGTCAATGAACAATATGACGCAATGACTTATGAGCGATCTTGCAAAAAAACAATGAAACACTTCGTTTCGCTGGCGGATGTTGACCTTGTCGAAGATCTGACGAACCCTACCAGCCGGTTGAAGAACTGTGGCACGCCGCTCCGCATCGTGAACGGCAAGCAAAATCAACGGCGAATGACAACCACTCTCGACGCGGAGCGTCGAGCCACAATGATTTGAAACAGGCGGCTACGGGGTGGCAGGGGAAGGCTCGGTCGTGGCGAGAGTTTCCGCGCCATAGAACGTGAAGTTTCCAAACTTCTTTTGGCATTTCGGACATTTGGCTTTGGCGATTCCTTTGCCGTCCGCGCCACCAAGTTTTTCTTTCTTACGCCCATCTTCGCTGATGACTAACCCACATCCCTCGCACTTACGGCCAACGATCACCAACTTAATATTGGGGTCGGCCTGGTGGTATTCGACGTTATCCAAGGCTTGGAACGTCGCTTCGGTGTAATGGCATTTATGCTCATTGAGTTTATCGGTGAGTGGCAGGTTCAGATCGTCGGCGAGGCCGGAGACCTCGAAGACTTCTTCCATCTGTTTGTTGAATTCGCGGAACTCAGACAGCCAGAAGGAGGCAAATAGCAATTCATTTCCTTCGGGCGGTTTCGGCAAGCGAACGGCGATGCGGTTGTTGCCGAACACGGGGATGCCGGCAAACATCGACTCGTGAGCGTACATCGCCGGTTGCACGACTTGGACTTGCTTGATCATGTCGGGGCCGAACAGTCGCTGCGCTGCGACCGTCAGTTCAGGAAGCGGTTTGCTGGCGGCTAAGTGAGTGACGGCCGCTTCGCGAGCTTCGGGCTTCTTTTTCTCCGCAGAACCAAACATTGAACCTTTCTTGACCAACGTCAGCAGCAGCAGGCCGTCCAGACCGAAGCCGACATCCTGAGCGTCGAACGCACTTTCCAAACTTCCGGGCTTGAGCTTGAGCTTCGTCGGATCGAGCGAATGGACCCGAACGTCTTTCATCCACCGTGTGAATTTTCCAGGAACGAGTGACTCCGGTTGCTCGATGGATGCTGCGGCTGCTTGATCTCCGGCTGCGATGGTTGATTCCGCGGGCTTTTCTTCGGCAAGTGGCAGCGGAACGATGAACGCTGCTTTGCAACGCGGGCACTTCCCCATCTGGCCACGATGTTTTTCTTGAACTTCGATTTGATGGCCGTAAGGACAAAAGATAACGAAGCCTGAACGCCCACCAGCACTGCTCGGTTTCCGTTTGCCTCGGTCTTTGCGCCGTTTTTCAGACTCGACTTCTTCCTGTTTCGCGATGTCGAGGAGCACATCGCCGGCTGTCGCGACAGAATGAGATTCACCGGTGGCATCGCCCGTTGGTGCTGTCGCCGCTTTCGCGGATAACGTGGCTGCCGGTGTTCCGTCGGCGCTGGCGGCTCCGGTTGGAATTTCTGGTAGCGATGCCAGTTCATACGAGCCTTCCGATGCTGGCATCGCGACCGCAGCTGAGGCCGCTGCACTGGGAGCGGGCGTCATGCTCGTCGCGCCTGGGCCAAGCGAGAAGTCATCATCGTCATCAGCCAGCGGTGGAAGCGATGGTTGCGGAGCACTGGAGCGAGCGACCGGCGCGGGGATTTCTCGCAACACGGGAGCTGCGGGAAGTTGTGCGTTCTCACGCATTCGCTGATAGGTCTCGGCCATTTCTTGACGCAAGAATCCACCGCAGCGCCAACAGCGAACCAGTTCTTTGCGGACCATTTCGCCGCAGTCGGGGCAGGGGATGTCGTCGGACCCGGCCCCCTTCGCATCACTGTGAAGTTTGTGATCGGCGAGGTTCATCCCGTGTTGCGGATTCAGCACATGATGGCAGCTCGGGCATTGCGCGGTATCACTTAGCAGTAACGATTTGCATTGCGGGCAACTGGCGATCGAAACGCTCATGGTTCGTCTGTCTGTCCGTGTTTCAGTGGCATGTTCTTGGCGAAGACCATTTCACAAAATGAACGCCAACCAAAACGATGCGTCGAGGATGGCATCCAAATCTCGCGAGCCAATGTAACAAAGCCCAAACAGGATTGCAGCGAGGAACTCGCGAACGCGCCGCAGGCCAATGAGCCAATTCCAGACATTTCGGTCGTACCGATTGCACGGAGACCGGCCACAACTCGTGTTTTGAAGAGATCGAGACGTCATCAGCTCTTACTGGAACTTCACGTTGTCGATCTCGACGACGGTTTGCTGGACGAGGCTTTGTCCGCCGGACGTTTGAATCACGAACGTCAGCGTTTGGATTGTGTTGTACAGCGGCTGCGGGATTGCCAGGGTGACGTTATGAAACAACAAGTCGTTGCCGTCGAGCAAGATGTTCGTCGTGGTCAACTCCGTGGTCCCCAAGAACACCTTGAGCTGATTCGGTGGGAAGGCTCCGTGGGTCGTGCTGATCCGTCGCAGGTCGAACGACAAGGAGTGTGCCTCGTTCGGCACGTACAGCCAGTTGTGGGTTCGAGTCGCGCTATCCGTCGGCGCGAGCGAAACAGCCGCGATGCCGAGTTGGTTGGAAGCTTGATTGAAAATCGGTGTCGAGAGTTTGAAGTAATGGTTTCCCGTTTGGCTGTTGACCGCCACACTCGCGTTGCCACCGGGTGCTCCGTGGTGCTGCCAACCGGGAATAAGTGAGTTGCCGCGAAACACCGTGCCTGGAGTTTCAAAGTCGCCATTCACGATGGTCGGCAAATCCCACTCAGGATGTTTGGGGTCATTCGGATTCTTGGTCTGCGTAAAATTGCTTGGCGCGGCAGCGGTTGGCCCCCAAGTCTTCAGCTTGGAGTTGTATTGGACGTACTTCGGGTTTGAGAACTTATGATCTTGTCCCGGCGCGAAGAAATTGGAAGTGAATGGAATTCGTACCGTAGCCGTGGTGGTGGCTGTCTGATTCGCAACGCGGCTCAGGCCATAGCCACCGTTCGCCGCGAAATTGAATGGCGTGGCTGAGACGCGGAGCTTCGTCAACGCTCCATTTCCATCAAGGTCTTCGTTGGCATCGAGCTTGCCGTTGCCATTCAAGTCTTCGGAGAGCACCGTGTAGGCCGCGTGTTGAATGGCCACGAGCGCGACGTTATTGAGACCAGTCACCGTCCGAGTGATAAGACTCAACAGCCCGCGCACGATGGCGTGCGTGAGTCAGTTCGATGTCTGAATCAGTGCGGCCGTCTGGTCGAGGAGCGAGACTGCCTGATCGGTGGCCGTGAGAAATGGTGACAGCAATCCGCGTGCAGCAGCGGGAACCGTGGCCAGCGAACTACGAATCACGCCGAGGCCATCGCGAATTGTCTGCGTCCCGTTGCGAATCAATGCTGCGGTCACATCGTTCGCTCCGTTTGCAAAGCGACTGACATCGTTGGTCAGTTCGTTGAGCGTCTGAGCGATCGCTGTCACCGGGGTATAGAGTCCGTAGAACTCAGGCGTTGTGCTGAGCGGAGTTCGGGCGACGGAATCGAGATACCAAGTATCCCAGACAAAGGAATGCGGAAGACTCGCCAGCGGAGCGATCAGGATTTCGTCATTCAGCAAGTGGTTGGACGCGCCCGGAATGGGACGTCCTTCCGGCGCGATGAGCGTTTGATAGTACACGTCGGTGAAGCCGACGTTACTCCAAGCGGTCACGCCGTAACCGTTCGGTTGTCCCAATCCCGATTGTTGCTGGTAAGCATCAACGGTCAGTGGCGGCTCACTGAAATCATGCGGATCGAGATACGTCACTTGATCGACGTTGATTTTGTACTCACCCAGCCGTCGCACGGTCTCGCTGGTGACAGCGGCTCCGAAGCTGTGGCCGATGAAGTGCGGGGACGGGCTTTGTGCGTGAGCCGGATCGGCGAGTCCCAGCCCGACCATGATCGAGAACAGCGCATCGCTGGCCGCTTCGGTCCAACCGGCGGAGGCGTTGTTGGATTCGTCGGCCCAATCGAACAGCAGCACGACCTCACCGTGTTTTGAGGTGTCGTGAACTTTCGGCAGGACAGATTGCGTCACGTCGAACTGACCGCTGAACTGGCCGTTGCCGAGGTCGATCACGTCATAGTCCAGCAGCCAAGCGTTGTTCCCGTCGTGATCGCGGTCGGAGTTTTGATCGGGATTACCGGTCACGGATGGATGACCGTTGTCCGTCGCGAGGTCCGCTCGGTTGCGGATCGCTTGAGCCAGCGGCATCAGCGAATCGCCATTGCCCGTCGGCTGAAATCCATGCGTGATGACTGTCGCACCGGTGATTGATTCCGGCTTCAAAAGCTGAGCCACCGCATCGAGCGGCAAATAGCCCGGCTTGTTCGGCGACGTCCAATCGTCGCGCAGCGAGAAGTATTCGTCGATCAAGTCGGTCGAGTCATTTTCTCCGACTTGATCAGCAATCGCTTGGCCGAGGATGTCGGTGCCGTGATCGACCGCTCCGGTGCCGGTCCCTCCGGTGAGGGTGTCGGCATCGGGACCGTCGAGGAAGACCGGCCCGCCGTTCCCTTGGACGGTGTCCACGCCCGCTTCGCCCAGCGCGAGATCGTTCCCTGAGCCGCCGAGCAGCAGATCATTGCCGTTGCCGCCGCGCAGCGTGTCGTTGCCGACACCTCCTTCGAGCCGATCATGGCCATCGCCCCCCGCCAAGCGGTCGTCGCCAAGACCACCGAGCAGCGTGTCGTTCCCCGCTCCGCCGAACAGCGTCACCGGGCGAGTCGCTGCCGACGCATCGAACTTATTGTTGCCCGCACCGCCGACAAGCTGCACCCCTTCGATGTCGGCGGAGATTGCTTCGGGGGTCGTTGCGGTGACACCGAGTCCGACGATCGTGTTGGCGGTGACGGTGACTCGCGCGAGGTCGGTGGTTTCCAAGAGCACATCGGTGCCAGAGCCGCCACGCACGATGTCGTTCCCCAACCCGCCGCCGACCGAGTCATTCCCCGCTCCACCAGCGATCGAATCGTTCCCCTCGCCGCCGTCGATCGAGTCGTTGCCAGCACCGCCGAGGACCGTGTCGTTCCCCGCTCCGCCGAACACGGTGGCCGACAGCGCGATGTGCGAGACATCCAGCCGATCGTC
>JAYUFI010001128.1:0-3070 GCA_043738805.1 Planctomycetaceae bacterium
GCAGAGCGAGCGGTTTCGTATTCGCAGTTTGAGCAACTGCGGGAGGCTCGTTCGATCATCAAGCAAGAAGCGGAAACGCTGCTCGAATTGGCGAACCGATTAGACACCGACTTCTGCCGCGCGATCGAAGCGATCTTGCACGCGCGAGGGCGTGTGGTCGTCACGGGGATCGGCAAGGCGGGGCTGATCGGACAGAAGTTGACAGCGACGTTCGCCTCGACCGGAACTCGCTCGCAGTTCTTGCATCCGACGGAAGCTTTGCACGGCGACCTCGGTTGTTTGAGTCATGACGATGTTGTGCTGGCGTTGTCCAACAGCGGTGAGACTCAAGAAGTCTGCGATGTCGTTGCGGTCGCCCAAAGTATGGGAGTTCCGTGCATCGCGCTGACCAGCAGCGAGCAAAGTTCACTGGGCTCACAAGCAGAAGTGGTCTTGCGACTGGGAACGATTCGCGAAGCCGGCTCGCAAGGACTTGCTCCGACTTCGAGCACGACGGCGATGCTGGCGATGGGCGATGCGCTCGCGCTGGTACTCAGTCGCGCGCGAGGCTTCACGCCGCAACAGTTCGCGCTGCTCCATCCGGGCGGAAGTTTAGGCCGTCGCCTGCGAAGCGTTCACGAGGTGATGCGTCAGGGAACTCAACTCCGCATCGCGTCGGAGTCGGCCACGATTCGCCACGTCTTTTCGTCGAACGGAGCGTCTGGCCGTCGTACCGGTGCGGTGATGTTGGTCGATGAAGCGGGCTGCCTGATCGGGCTGTTTACCGACAGTGATCTCGCTCGATTGCTGGAACAACATCGCGAAGGTCAGCTCGATCGGCCCATTGGCGAAGTGATGACAAAGTCGCCGCTGACGATCGACCGTGACGCAATGTTGCAGCAGGCTGTTGAGATGTTGTCCGCGAAGAAGATCAGCGAACTCCCGGTGGTCGATGCCGACGGACGACCGGTGGGGCTGATCGACATTACGGACGTGATTGCGTTGATGCCGCAAACGAATGAGCCGGCTGCAAAGGTTCTGTCTGTGTCTGGGCCTCGCTAAGAACTTGCCCAAGCACAACGTTGTTGACCGGTTTTTCAAACCGGTCGAAGCGAAGCACCCGGTTTGGAAAACCGGGCTACGTACTTGCGGCTCGCGTGAATTGTTCAACTCTATTATCGGAATCGCCTGTGTTACGGCGGATGTTTTTGACGCTGATGGCCATGACGAGCCTGACTGGGCTGTGGTGGTTGTACGCGCTGATCGTCACGCCGAGGATTGCTCCGCCGATGCTCGCTCAAACGCGGCGAGCGATCGTTGATCCCGATGAAATCCCAATCGAAGTGACCGACGGCAGTACCGAAGACGCTCGACGTTATCTGCCCGACGCTCCGTGGGCCGAGCAATCCAAAGTACAATTGCGCTTGGCTCGTGCGGCGATCTACTCGAATACTTCACAGCCGATCGACGAGTTAGAGCGGACGTATGAATTTCGTCCATTTGCGATGATTTTGTACGACCAGTCGCAGGTTGCTGATGATGAGAGCGCGGTCTCACCGAGGCAACCAGTGACGCTCATCGCTGAATCTGGCTTGGTGCAGTTCGCGTCCAAGTTCGATCCTGGGACACAAAAACCGGGACGAGTCGTTGGCGGCAAACTGGAAGGAGCTGTGACTATCGCCGGTCCAGACGGGCTGACGTTCAAGGGGCACAACGTCTTCTTCAACGAAGAGGTCATGCAAATCCTCACCGACGAGCCGGTCGAGTTCACCTACCAAAAGCATCGCGGCAATTCGGATCACGGACTTCGAGTCGATCTCATCCGCTCGGAAGGACCGCCGCAGCCGGATCAGTTGTTGTCGGTCGGCGGCTTCCGTCGCGTCCTGTTGCGCGGGCATGTCGAAATGGATTTGGCGGCTGACAGTGGTGCGCTGCATGTCACATGCGACGAGGGTTTCGACTTCAATCTGCAATCACTGGTTGCGTCCTTCAAAATCAACGTCAATGTGGTGAGGCCGACTGGACCCAACGAGGTGTTCTTGTTGAAGAAGTGCCAATACCTCGATCTGCTGCTTGAAGACGGTACGAGTGACGCTCACAACAGTTCGTCGCACACACACGGCGACGCTCCGGTGACGCCGATCGTCAGAAGCAACGCTCACGAACCGAGCGAAGTGCGTGCAGAACAATCCCTCAACGACAGTGCGAATCAACCGCCGCATAAACAACCCGCGACGCGACACGGCCAGGAACTCGCGAACTCATCCACTTGGACGCTGAAGCAACTCCGCGCGAGCAGCAACAACCGCATGGAGATCGAATCGCAGCACGATGAAGTGACGGCGTTCATGACGAATCTCGTCTATGACGTTGCCACTCAAACGGCAGTCCTCAAGGACGCGGATGCGGTCTTCGTCCGACAACAAAAATCTGGCACTGAGTTGCGTTGCCCGGAACTCGTCTTCGTGCATGGAACCGACGGCGACATCATCTCGGCGACGGGGCGCGGCAAAGGTTGGATTCGCCGCGGCCTACCGGAAGCGGAGCAACCCGAATTTTGGGCGCAGTGGAATTCGTACTTCCGCATGATGCAACAACCCGGCACGAACATGGACTGGCTCGAATTGAACGGTCGCGCGATCGCCAAACAACCGGCAAAGAACTCAGGACTCTCGGCGGACGTCATTCGCTTGTGGTTCGATCGACCAACATCGAGTGACACGAATCGCGAGATCGCTCGCGAAGGAAGTCGTGAAACGTCGGATCAAACTCTCACGAGTTCGGCGACATCGAGCTTGCCTACGAAGAGTTCAGCGACCATGTCCGCCAACAACGCCGCAGCGAAGTCGGTTCCAGACAACGGCAGCGATCGCGCCTCAGCACAGTTTCGACCGCGCCAATTGCAAGCGTTTAACAACGTCGTTGTCATCAGCCCGCAAGGCAAAGCGGAGTCGAAACAACTGCAAATCATCTTTGAGGACGCTGTTCCGAAAGCGGCGAACTTTGCGAACGACGACAGCAAACCGAATTCAAAGCGGCGCGTTCAACCGGCATCGGGACGAACGGCTGACGCCGCCCCGCTCGCCATTGC
>JAYUFI010001129.1:0-1087 GCA_043738805.1 Planctomycetaceae bacterium
GTCTTTGTTTCAGCGAGATACTTCTTGAATTGATCGATGTCGGTCGCTAGAGCCGGTCGTCCGAATGCTGCCACGAACATCGACTGAATGCGAGCATCATTGTTTGTCAGCTTCGTGTCATCCACAACGCGTGAAGCCCAGGCCGCAGCTAACGCGGCAACTCGTTCGTCATTCATCAGCGTCAGCGATTGGGCCGGGACATTGGTGACATCCCGCCGGCCGACCGCCGCGAACGGCTCGGGAAAATCGAACGACCGCAGGAACGGATCGAGCGAGTTGCGGTTCACGCGCACATAGACACTGCGCCGGTTCGAGTTGCCATCCACCGGCCCGCCAAACAATTCGGGAGCCAAGGTCCCCGAGACCGCCAGCAGCGAATCGCGGATCGCCTCGGCCTCCAACCGCCGCAGTTGGGCATGCGAGAACAGCCGATTGTCCGGATCGAATAGTGCTGCTTTGGCCGAAGGACGCGATGACAACTGCCAAGTCTTCGATGTGACAATGAACCGGATCATCTTCTTGATCGACCAGCCGTCATCCTTGAACTGCGTGGCCAGATAATCGAGCAACTCGGGATGCGTCGGCTCCTGTCCCAGCCGTCCAAAATTGTCGGGTGTCGGCACGATCCCCCGACCATACAAGTGATGCCACAAGCGATTGACGATCACACGCCGCGTGAGCGGATTGGTGTCGCTCAACACGCTCTCGGCAAGTTGGCGGCGGCCGCTGAAAGTGGTCTCGTAGGGTGTGGCATCAATCGCCTCCAAGAACCGCCGCGGCACGATCTCTTTCGGTTGCTTGTGATTTCCACGTTCGAACAACGTCTGGTCTCGGGCAACTGTTTCTTCCAAGCCAGGCACGCGAGTCGGTACAACTATCTCAGCCTCCAATCGGCGATACTCTTTTAGCAGTGGCCCTGCCTTGCTCAATTGATCAAGCTGGTTCGGCAGCAATCCCTGATTAAGAATCGCGTCGAGCATGACCGCTTCTCGATCTGCCATTTCACCCGTCTGCCAATGTTCGACTGCGCGTGTTGTGGCCGCGACATATCGATCTGCCAATTCCTCGAATGTCTTCGGAGGTAGGT
>JAYUFI010001130.1:0-8093 GCA_043738805.1 Planctomycetaceae bacterium
CGCGACGATCCGCCACCGACTTTGAAGGGAGCCGCTCGCGAACTGATTCGCGGGGCGTATCAGTTACCGAATCGTCTGCTGCTGGAGTTCGACTTGGATCGAGCGTTGGTACTGGAGGCCGCGTCTTCTCATGGAACCCGAAGCGTCAGCGAGGGCGAACGCTTCACAGGACTCTGACTTCACACGACCTGAAACGAGCATCCGCCCTCGCTCACGCTTCGGGTTACTGGTGAGGCGAGGTTACGGGGGAGCCGGACTGCGGCTCAAGTCGTGCGAACATTGCCGGTGCGCGAAAGTCTGACGATTTTTCGTGTGGTGCCGGTTGCTCCGCTGCCGATCATGAGTGTGCGTGGCATTCGGCCCGCTCACTCAGGAGAACTCAAGATGCGACGAATCCTCTCAACGGGCTTGATCATGTTGGCGGTGGCCATCGCCACGCAATTCGGCGGCACGAACTCGGCGGAAGCTGCCGGACGCGGTCAGCCGACCGACTGGAATCGGTTCAATTACTACCCCTACGTGTATTACCCCCACAACTTCCAGCGGCCTCAGGGGAGCAACGACAGCTTGTACTACCGGTACAACCAACAGCAGCGAATCCCGGTTCAAAACAAGAACTGGTACAACTTTTACAACACCGACCAACCGTACTATCGCGGCCATCACTTCATCTTGGATGTGTTCTAACGCAGCGCATTGAAGCATGACGTGATTGCGAGGCAGAGTGTGTCTTCAAGCCATTGAACAGGGACGTTCACGGCACCGGCAGGACGCCAGGCTTGAGGACAAACTTCTGTACGACAAGAAAGCCCGCTCGGTTTATCGAGCGGGCTTTCTTTATTGGGTGATGTTGAGACACTGTTTTTAAGGGACATCAGGGACGAAAAAGACCTAAAAGATTTGTGTCCTTTTCGTCCTTTAAGTCCCTGAACTCATCGAGGCCCAATGCCTTCGGATGAATAACACGATTCAGGGAGTTCCGCTCTCATGGCTGACAACGTTTCCACAGCGGCACCAACAACTTCATCGCCTGCCAAATTACCCGTGAAGCGAAAGTGGGCTGCGCGATTCTTCGTCCTCGGCTTGATGTTGCTGGTTTCGCTGGCGGGCATCACGTGGTTCGGCCCCAACATTGTCGCGGCGACGGCGTTGAAGCAGCGGGTTCCCAAACTCCTGTTTCCCTCGTTTCCCGGCAACGTGGAGCTTGGTGAAACGTCACTCGGTTGGTTGTCGCCAGTTGTCATTCATGGTTTGAAAGCGACCGACGATCAAGGTCAGCCGTTGTTGGAGGTGCGCGAGTTCTCGACCAGTGAGACATTGTGGACGCTGGCGACTCGCGCGACAGACTTGGGGCGGCTCAAGTTGGTCGAGCCGGTCATGCACGTGGCCTTGAGGAATGACGGCTCGAATGTGGAAGACGTCGTCACGAAGTATCTCAACGGTTTGACTGGCAGTGGCCCTGCGGCCGACGTTCAGGTCGAGATTGAGTTCGCGAAGGTAGAACTCAATCACAAACAGGCGAACCGTCAAGCGACGATCGAACCGTTGTCGCTACGAGTCGTCTCGCTCAAAGGAACGCTCGATGAATTGGACCTTGTGGCGGGGAAGTTGCCGAAGGACAAGTCCGAGGCGGACAACTCCGAATGGTTCGCGGTGCGGTTTGGCGGTGTTGATAAGAACGCGGGTGAGTTGGAGAAAAGGAGATCGTCTGACTCGAAGCCGCTGCTGATTCGCGCGTCGAACTGGAAGCTCGAACGCTTTGCCGCTGCGCTGTGTCGAGTGCAACCGAACGCTGATTTGTCGGGTGTGTTGGATGCTGATTGTCGAGGCTCCGTCTCGTTGACAACTGAGCCGCTCGAATGGGAATGGTCCGGTCGCGTGACGTTGTCGCAGTTGTTGGTCGCCGGGTTGAATGGCATGAAACAAGACCGTTTGGTTTTGGAGGATGTGTCGCTCAGCGGTCGTGCGTCGTCGTCAAAAGGGCGGCTGTCGATGACCGATTTGCAAGTGGCCACCGGAGTCGGCGATCTCACCGCGACGGGAGAGATTCCGCTCGTCGGCTGGACGGGCAAGTCGAGTGCTGATGTCGTTCGCTCGTTGCTCAGCGAAGAGGACTATCGCATCGCCGGACATGTCGATTTGAAGCAGCTCGCCGCGAAGCTGCCGCAGACGATGCGTGTTCGCGAAGGGACTGAGATCACGGGTGGCAAAGTGGCGATTGAGTTCGTTGGAGCGGATGTCGAACAACAACGTCGTTGGACGGGACTCGTCACGTTGGCCGGGTTGTCGGCGATCAAAGACGGGCAACGACTGGCGTGGGACGCGCCGCTCGAAACACGATTTCGCGCGCATCAAGATCGAGCCGAGATTGTCGTCGATGAACTCCTTTGTTCGTCCGACTTCTTGCAACTGAAAGGGAGCGGAACGCTCGCTGACGCGAAGTTTCGAGCGGTTGGCGATCTCACGAAGCTGCAGGACAACATCGAGCGGTTCATTGATCTCGGCCACGAACAACTCTCCGGTCGGATGCAGGCGAACGGGGCGATCCGCCGCGATGACAACGGTCGCGTTCAATTGACGTCGGATATCGCGCTCGATGATTTCGCGTACGTCGTCTCGAAAGAGACCGAATGGCGTGAGCAGCATCTCGAATTGAAGCTCGCGGCGGTCGGTCAATCGGAGAAGACTCAAACGCAAAAACTGACGCGCATTGACAGTGCGACGCTGCGACTCAGCAGCGCGGGGGATGTGTTGGAACTGACGTTGCAACAACCGGTCGATCTCATGGCAAAGGAGCCGGCGTATGCGGCCACCACGACGTTGAACGGCTTGTTGACGACGTGGCAGAACCGACTGCGACCGATCGTCAGCACGTCGGATTGGCGACTGGCGGGGACCGTTGATTTGTCGGCGGCTGTGACGAGTCGCGCGGCGCAGATCGACGTGACGCAAGTGACTGCGACATTCAGTGAACTCGCAGCGCGCGGGCCGGAGTGGTTGATTCAGGAACCGCAATTGAAGCTCGTCACTGCTGGCGTGTGGGACGGTGCGAAGCAAACATGGACGTCGCCGCGAACGACATTGGTCGGTAGCTCGGTGGCGTGCGAAGTGGACAATCTGGTCTGTGTGCTAGGCAAGTCGGGACTCGCGAAACTGGCCGGCGATGCGAAGTATCGAGCGGACCTCAAGCAAGTTTCCAAATGGAAGAATCAAGCGCTCGCCATGCCGTCGTTCTTCGTCGGTGGAACGTTGACCGGAACTGCGACCGTCACCGATCAAGCGGACGTGTTGTCGGGAAACCTCGACGGGCAAGTGGAACAGTTAGAGCTGTTTCAACTGCAAACAGCAGCGGGACAGAAGCCGAAGTGGGAACCGCTTTGGTCCGAGCCGCAACTGCGACTCGGCGGCAAAGGAGCGTATGACTCAAAGAGTGACAAGCTGGTTGTCGAAGGGACGTCGTTCGCTGTTGACGGCGTGAGCATGACAGCGAAAGGACAACTTGAGCAATGCTCCACAAAGCAGCGAGTCGATCTTTCTGGTGAGTTCGCTTACGACTGGGACACGCTCGCGAAACGCTTCAGCGAATCCTTTCGCCAGAACGTGCAGCTCACGGGAAAAGACCACCGTTCGTTTGCGCTGCGCGGGACGCTGGCGAACGCGGCGTTGACGAGCGCGGCGTCAGCAAACAATGCGAACGCTCAAGTCAGCGATCTGAGCGGGCAAGCGGGGATCGGTTGGGCGTCGGCGAACGCTTACGGAATGATCTTTGGTCCGGCAGACATCGCGCTGCGTATCGACAAAGGAGTCGGACGACTCAACCCGATCGACATGGCGGTCAACGAAGGAAAGCTACATCTCGAACCGCAGTTTCGCTTCGATGTCACGCCGTCGTTGCTCGTACTGCCGAAGGAGAAAGTGCTCGATCAAGTGCGGCTCTCTCCGGAGTTATGCAATCAATGGTTGAAGTTCGTCGCACCGTTGTTGGCCGATGCGGCGCAAGTCGACGGCAAGTTCTCGCTTGATGTCGCTGCCGGTTCGTTGCCGCTGTCGGCACCCACGAGCGGCACTCTGGACGGCACGTTTGTCGTTCACGAAGCGCAGGTCCGACCGGGAAGTCTCGCTGCGGAGATCGTGGGCGCAGTCGAGCAAGTTCGTTCAATCGTGCAACGCCGTGCGCCGAAGTCACTGAATCGCGAGCGTCCTTTCATGAAGATGCCGGCTCAAGAAGTCCCGTTCCGTCTGACGGAAGGGCGGGTCGCTCATCAGGGTGCGACGTTCGTCTTCTCGGACTTGGTCGTCCGCACGAGCGGCTCCGTCGGGCTTGATGAAAGTCTCGATTTGATCGCCGAGATTCCGATCAAAGACGATTGGCTCGGCAGCGACGGCAAGTTGCTGGGCAGCCTCAAAGGGAAGTCGGTTCAGATTCCGATTCGAGGCACACTGACACGGCCGCAACTCGACAACCGTGTCCTCGCCGGACTCGCCCGCGACATCGGTACATCTGCCATCGAAAGCCTGTTGGAAGATCAACTCAAAGGCAAAGTCCCCGACAAGGTTGACGGCGTGATCAAGCAGGGTCTCGATCAACTGTTCGCACCGAAGAAGAAAAAGTAAGGCGGTTGGAAATCCTCGCCCCTACTTCAACAGCTTCAGCAACTCGTCGATTCCCGCTTTCAATCCAGCGTGATCGCTGCCTGCGATCGTGACCGCATTCTTCTCCACGGCGAACGGACTCCACGCAAGACTGACGAGTGCGCCACCGGGGCCGGGATATTTTTCGTCGGCGATTTGTGGCAAAAGTTCGCTCGCTTGCAGCACAGCCATGACGCGGTTGGTGGTGCTGTTGCCGATCACGATAAGGTGCGAGTCGGTCGTAAAGGCTTCTGGAAGTTGAGCCGGGAGCTGATACGCGCCGACATGCTGAGTCAGTCGCGACCACGGTTTCGACCAGCGAGTGCGGAACTCCGGTGTCGTTTTTTCTTCGCGACCTTGTGCGTTGTGCGGCACGATTTGACGTTGCTCGTTTACGAACAGTTGAACTCCGGATTCATAGCACTGTTCGACGTCACCGCTGAAATCGACGAAGCCCTCGCCAGCAATCGTGATCAGGCTGTTCGGCAATCGCCAATCCGGTGAGACATCTTGGCCGTCGACTGTTTTTGCCGAGAACGATCCATCAGCGGCAACACTCAGCGTGATTTGTCGCTCTGGCTTGATCGGCTTCGGGACCGCTTTCATCTCGACGGAGTAGACCATCGCGTACGGATTCCAAACGCGCGGGTAATTCACTTTGCGAAGCGCGACGGCATCAGATTGCGACGTGACAACGACTCCCGCTTTTTGCAGACGGTCGGTGAACACGGTCAAGACATCCGGCGGCAAATCGGCGGGCGTGACGAGCGTGACCTTCGGCTTCGAGTTCAAGAACTCGCGGAGCTTTTCGGTGTCGAAAAGTCGAGCCAACGCGATCGGTCGCGGAGTGCGCGGCTCGGCGGCACGATTCACTTTCGTCTCCGCTGCTAAGTTCGCGACGAGGCTGCTGAGTTTGATTGTGTACTCGCCAGCAGGAGCGTTCGTGCCCAACGGCAGCGTGTCGAAATACTTGCCTGCCAAGTTGGTTGAACGATGCAGCCGATACAGCTCATGGCCAGTCGGATCACTGATTGTCACGACAATTGGCCACGGCATACTGAGCTTCTTCAAGCTCGATTCGATCGACAGCACACCGCGATGAATCGTGGCCGCGATGTCGATCCCTTCCGGCTCGCGCGGTGCAATGAAAAAGACCTTCATCTCGGCAGGCTCGAATGTCGTCGCGATCGGCTGAGTCGGATCGGCCAGCTTCTGAGACTTATCGAAGTTCGCACCTTCGAGCGTGTAGACGACTCGACCGACGTTCTTCGGATCGGCGTGTTGTGCGTTGATCGAAAACTTCGCCGACTGCGGTGCGTAGTTGTAAATCGCGTGTTTCTGGTCGTCGGCGATCTGCGGCAGTTCTTCGTTTCCATTCGCGACGAGCACGATCGAACCTTCGCCCGCCATCTGATGTTCGATGAGCAGTTCGTTGGAATCAGTCTCCGCCCACGCGCGCGACGCGGTCTGTTTCAGCGCCGCTTTGAGTGGAGCGACCGCGTTGCGAACAGGCTCGTCCATGAAATGATTCGTTTGATACGAACTCGCTTCACGAGCTGACTTGAATGACTTCGCGTCCTGCAAGAACAGGACGTTCCAGCGATACGACAACCCTTTCAAATCGACATCAGCAACAATCGCGTTGTCGAGTTTTACGGTCGTGCTCTGGTCGGTGACGATCTTCCCACCTGCCATCGCGAATTGCTTCAGCGTCTCTTGGATCGGTCCGGGGAACTCAGTGGTCTGCCCGACGATGACCAACGTCTTGTAATTCTTGAGGACACCGTAAGGCAGCGTTCGCTCGTGAATGATGTGAGCCGGATAGCCCGCTCGCGACAGGGCGTAATGAGCGGTGAGCACCGCTTCTTTGTAATCGCCGCCAATGTTGTAGGCGTTGATCTCGATCTCTTTGCCCTTCAGCGCTGTGTTCTCTGGCAGCGAGGCGATCATCAACTTGATCGGCTCGCCAGTTTTCTTGGCCGCTTCGCGAGCGGTGATCTCTTTCTCGCGCAGAGCCAGTTCTGTGAAGCTCCACAACACGGCGACGTCGTGATCGGTCGCGAGCGTCTCTTTCAGAACCGGGCCGAGCTTCTTTGCCGCATTATTGACCTCCGCCAAATCGGCGGGCTTCATGCCGGTCATGTTGAGCCACCAATTGCTCGTCAGACCGGCAGCCAACATGCCGTTCATCGCCGCGCGATACGCATAGGCTTGCTGCGGTTGTGCGACCGCATCGCCGAAGAGTTGCCCATTCATCGCGTGAGCCAATCGCGAATACGGATCGTGCGATTTCTCCAACGCGACGCCGCTGTATGCTCCCAGCCGATCAATGCCCCAATCGACAAACACGTGCGACGACGGGATGTCGTTGACCTCTTGGTTGAGCGGATCGGTTCCGTCCATGATCGCGTGCGGTGCATACAGATCAGTGCTGAATGTCGCTTGCGGCCAGACGCTTTTGAGATCGCGGCGAGCCTGCCGCTGACACTCCTTCATCATCTCGCAGCGAATCGTCACGTACTTGAGCCAGTCATCCGCAAGTCGCGACGCGGGGTCATTTGTGAATTGCCAGCCGCGCTGCTCGTACCAAGCTTGCTCATCCCAATCGGGAAAGCCCGATGCCGAACCTCCCGCCGGTGTCTTGCCCCAACCTAGTCCCGGTTCATCGAGCGTGCCGATGCTCAGCACGTTGCTGCCGAATCGTCGCAGTCGCTGAGCCGTGTGAAAGCTCAGCAACCGCATCGAATCATTCATCTCGACGTTGCCCCAACTCTTCATGCTGCCGAACGGTTTGTGAGTCACATAGCCGGTCCAATACATGTAAACCATCGTCGGTAAGTTGGCCGCGATTGCCTCCTCAAACACGCGCATTCCTTGAGTCTTCATCCCGCGCGGACTGAGGCTCGGCCCTGTCTGTTGTTGATCAAGCCGCCCGAACGAAAAGGCGTTGCCGACCATGAAGTTCGCACCGCCCGCTTTGAGTTCGTTGAATCTCGCCGTTTGCGACACCAGCAACGTCGAGTCGATCACGCCGCTGCTGATCGTCAACTTCGCGACCTCTTTGCCGTCGAGCGTAATCGAATAAACATCCGGCGCGAGCGAGCCTGATGTCAGCTCAACGGTCTTCGTCCCTGTTCCCGCCACCTCATACTTCAGCGACGAAAGCCCCGCGCGACTTGGCACGATTTCGACAGACGCTTTCGCTCCGTCTGTCAGCCCGACGACCGCCAACTCAATCGCCTCGCTCGAATAGAACGCTTGCCGCTCTTGAGGAAACAACAGCTCGGCGGAGTCACTCGATTGCGCGGTCAGTAACAGCAGCAGCAAACAGACTACGGAACGGAGCATGTCAGCAATCCCCAGAAAGCAGTTGGAAACGACCTCGCGCGGCATTGAAGCGGCGTGGGAGCAGTCAATCAACGGACGACCTAACCACGGCCCCATCGAGCTTGTCTCAGTGG
>JAYUFI010001131.1:0-1085 GCA_043738805.1 Planctomycetaceae bacterium
CTCCGGCGAGGCTTCACCATCCCGACACTTGAAACTGGTCAGAGAAACGTCCTCTATTTCTTCGATTCAAAATCCGGGCTCTCCGCGTTTTCGAAGATCGCTCGGGCTTGGGTCTGACTGCGGGTTTGTCGTGTCTTGACCGCGTCGCGGTATGACCTGAGCGGACGAAGTAGCAACCGATCGATCACCTGTTTACGAGTCTGCCACTCGGCATCGGTGACGCCTGCCGATGTGGCGAGCTCATCCAGCGACATGACGCTCTTTTCCACGGCGATCAAACTTTGATCCACGTCATCCAGAACCTTTTTCGAGGAGGTCTGTGAGATAAACTGACGAGTCTCCCACCGCGTGCGGAGCGTCTGAATCAAGCCGTTCAATGTGTCGAATCGACTCGATTCGTCGGGAACCGCTTCGGGGTGTTTGACGAGCGTTTCGAGCGCGGTGGCGACGTTCCGCACCGAGGCGTCACGCGTCGGTGCGAAAAAGATGACGTGCAGACGGTAAGCCAGTTCGAGCGCAGCATCTTCGTCGCACCGCGACAGCATGTCCGCCACCTCTTGTCTGGCAAAATAGCTAAGCAGCGGATCGTAGGGCTCGAGATACTCTTCGACGGCGGCGATTTGTGCTCGCGTTGGTTTGGGACGTCGAGCGGCGTTTCCGAGAGCGACAAAGTAATCCCGTCGCCTGACGTCTTCGGGATGCAGCGTTGGCTTTTCGTCAATTGCTTTGATCTGTTGAACGACGGTTCGAGGCCGGTCTTGAAGTTGTTGTCGCAATGTCTTGCGGTATTCCCACCAGTGTGCGTCGGGGTTCTCGTAAACCAGTTTCTGTTGTGCGGTCACTTCATTCAGGCGTCGCAGCAACTCGAGCGAAACTCGGTTGTCGCCAAGCCATTCCACCAATCGCGATCTTCGTGAAAGATGGATTTCCTCTTCGAGAAGATTTGGTTGACCGTTCGTTGCATCAGTCCAAAAAGGGGCTTTCGAGAGTCGCGTCGTCGTCAACACCGCTTGAACTTCTTGCTGCTTGTTTCCCCAACGCATCACTTCCATGGGAGCCCGAGCTGCCAGCAGGCCGTTGAAGAT
>JAYUFI010001132.1:0-1085 GCA_043738805.1 Planctomycetaceae bacterium
GATCTGATCCCCGGCGATTGCCGGCTGCTCACTGCGCGCGATCTGTTCCTGACCGAAGCGGTCCTCACCGGCGAAAGTTTTCCCGCTGAAAAATCGGCCGCCACTCTGCCGGAACAAACGCCGCTGGGACAGCGGACCAACTCGGTTTTCCTCGGGACCAGCGTTCTCAGCGGCTTCGGTACGGCGGTCGTGGCAGGAACGGGTCGCGACACAGAGTTCGGCAAGATTTCCGAACGGCTGGAGCACAAAGCTCCGGAATCCGGCTTCGAGCGTGGTCTGCGTCAATTCGGCCAGTTGCTCATCAAGGTCGTGCTGGTCCTCGTCACGGTTGTTTTTGTGGTCCACGTTTTGTTCAAGAGGGATGTCGTCGAGACGTTGCAATTCGCACTGTCATTGGCGGTGGGAATGACACCGCAACTGCTGCCCGCCATCACCAGCGTGGTCCTCGCCGCCGGAGCCAAGGCGATGGCCAAACACCAGGTCATCGTCAAACAACTGCTGTCGATTGAAAACCTTGGCAGCATGACGGTGCTCTGTTCGGACAAGACTGGTACATTGACCGACGGAATCATTCAACTGCACGAAACACTCGATGTCGCCGGTCAATCCAGCGAACGAGTCGCGCGACACGCATATTTCAACGCGTTCTTTCAAACCGGATTCGCCAACCCCATCGACCGATCGATTCGCGAGAAGAAAGAATTCGACACGACTGGCGTCGAGAAACTCGACGAGATTCCCTACGACTTCAATCGCAAACGGCTGAGCGTACGTATTGCCGAGAAAGGCCAAAAGCTGCTCATCACCAAGGGAGCGCTCGCACACGTGCTGGAGTGTTGCACGCGCGCGGAAACGTCCTCGGGCGAGCTGGTGGACTTGGCGTCGCAGCGTGAATCCATCGACCGGCGGTTCGCCGAGATGAGCAATGAGGGACTGCGCGTTCTCGGTCTGGCCATCCGGACGGACGATTCCCCGCATCTCAGCAAAGAGGATGAGCGAGAGATGACGTTCCTCGGCTTCCTGGTCTTTGCCACATCTTTAGCGCGCTTGCTGATGTAGCAGCCAAATTCCAATTCAAAATCCAA
>JAYUFI010001133.1:0-3064 GCA_043738805.1 Planctomycetaceae bacterium
TCATGAGCTGCTCGGCGCGGCTGCCGGTTTACTCGCTGTTTATCTCGCTGTTCATTCCGGAGAAGCGACTGCTCGGTCTGCCGATTGGCCAGCAAGGACTCGTGCTGTTTGCGATGTACTCGCTGGGAATCGTCGTCGCGGTGCCGGTCGCGTGGGTGTTGCGAAAGACCATCTTTCACGGTGAAACGCCGCCGTTCGTGATGGAGTTGCCGACCTACAAATGGCCTTCCGCGTGGATCGTACTCAGCCGAGTTTGGGATCGCATGATGGCGTTCGTCAGCCGAGCTGGCACATTGATCTTTGCTGCCGCAATCGTCGTTTGGGCGGCCAGCTTCTTCCCAGCAGATCACTCAGCAGAATTTGAGAAGCAACGATTCATCGAACGACTCGAAGCGGAGAAATCCGATCCGTTGCAGTATCGCACATCGAATCAAATCCACATGGCTCAGCTCAAGCACGAGTTGGCCGTGATGGAGTCAAAGAACGCAGCGGCATGTCATCAACTTGCCGAGCAGATCGCGAACACCGAACGTGGTCTTGCAGAACTCAACGCCGAATTGCGTCCGCTCGACGATGCTCGTGAGCAAGTCAACGTGATGCGTGCGGAACTTGTCGAACGGAGCTTCATCGGACGCTTGGGGCACTTGATTGAACCAGCCGTCAAGCCGCTGGGTTGGGACTGGAAGATCGGTGTTAGCACACTGCTGTCGTTCCCGGCGCGCGAACTGGTCATCACGAACTTGGGAGTGATTTACGGGCTGGGCCAAAACGTGAACGAAGAGGATTTTCGCTTGCAGCAAACGATTCGCGACGCAACGTGGCCGGACGGTCGCAAAATTTATGGCGTGCCCGTGGCCCTCTCGATCATGGTCTTTTTCTCGCTGTGCGCTCAATGTGCGGCGACTTTGATGACGATTCGACGCGAAACCAACTCTTGGCGCTGGCCAATCGTGACGTTTACCTACATGACAACTCTGGCGTATCTCGCGGCGTTGATTACCTACCAAGTGGCGATTCGCTGGAGTTAGTTTTCTTCCTTTGTAGAGATTGGTGGTTTGGGAGCGATCTGATGACTGACTTCGACGGACAGACGATTGCCGCGCTTGTGTGCGTGACGCTCGCCATCGTCGCAATGGGACGTTGGACCGCTCGTTGGTGGCGCGGCCAAAGCGTTGGCGGCTGCGGTGCGTGTGCTGGTGGTTGCGGCTCGACGAACAAATCAGAACCGGTGCGTTTGAAGGTGAATCTGCCGATCGTAGACGCTCCGGAATTGGAATCAGTAAAAGAACCGAAATGACTGAAATGCCCGATGCTAGCAATGCCTCTGTCATGACCGAGATTGCTGATGTCATCCGCCAATGTGACGAAGTGCTCGCTCATGCGTGGATGGTGCGGACCTTCATCAAACATTGCGAAGAGATCGACGACTACACGGAGTTGATGGGGATTGTGCGAGCGGTCTTCGACATTTCTCGCGCGCTGGAAACGCGGCTTGCCGATCCGGTCGGCTATCTACGGATGCTCAACAAAAAGCTGAGCAAACTCCGACAAGCGGTCGAGCAGTTCGCGATCGACGCCCTCAAGGCTTCGACGCACACGAACTTTCAACAGGCGGTGAAGTCCATAAACGTCTGTCTGCGCGAGCTGCAATTGCTGTCGGCTCACGGCCAGAAACTGCTCGCCGCATTGCCCCTCGCGACATCCACTGCGGTGCCAGCGAGCGTTGATGACGCAGATGAGTAGTCGTCTGGCGAGCCATCGCCAGACTGAATCTCAAACAGGTCATCGTGTGATCTTGGAGCAGGTTTGCTGCGGACTGCCACGGATGTTGGATGCACTTGAGAGTTCAACAACGAGAGTCGCTCTCTCCAGGCAAGTAATACGCATACGGCCCAATGCTGTCGTTGATTTTTGGAAACGGACAACCAGCAAATTGAGACTGTTGCGCATAGCGTTTGACTGACGGCATCGGTCGAAGTTCACCGCCATAGCAGCCTGTTGAAAAATTGTGGCTCGACACTCCTCGTCGTGAACGGCCAGCAAAATCAGCGGCGAATGACAGCCTCTCTCGACGCGGAGCATCGAGCCACAATGATTTTCAACAGGCTGATAGGTGATTCAAGTTGACTGCGCAAACGCATGACCTAGTTTTGCAGAGAAGATGTCTCGTGGTCTGTTTTTGAAAGAGTCGTCATGCGACCAAATATTTCGGTGACTGAAAAGCGATCGCCCTCCGAAAATCGCCGGGGAGTGATCATCGTTCTTTCAGCCATTTTACTCGTGGTGATGCTGGGGTTTGTGGCGTTTACCGTTGACATTGGCAACGTTCAGCTCACGCGAACTCAACTGCAATCAGCGGCGGATGCGGCAGCACTTGCGGCGGCGATTGAGTTAAGCGGGACCTCTACTCCAGCCGTCGTACGGGCGAACGCTCAAGCAGCAGCAGTCGCCGTTGCCGCGCTCCATCGTAACGGAGACCAAAGTTCCGTCACGATTGACCCGGTGAATGACATTACGTTTGGCAAGATCACTTGGAACGCGCAATCTCAGACCTATCAGTACGCTTGGGGCAACAGCGCGACGCCGTACAACGTCGTCAAGGTGCAAGCGATGCGCAGCTTGGGGTCCAGCAACGACGGTCGTTTGCCGATGTTTTTCGGCCCGGCACTCGGTAACAACAACGTACAGGTTGGAGCGACCTCGTATGCCTCGTTTCAACCGCGTGACATCATAGTGGTTCTGGATCTCTCCGCTTCGATGAATGACGACAGCACATTTTTTGCGTTCAACACACTCGGAAGAACGTCGATCGAAACCAGTTTGCAGACCATGTACACGGAGCTGGGTTCTCCGGTTTATGGAAACATGGCGTTTACTCCAAAGTACGCCACTCTGGCTGGCGTCGCCGCATCTGGATCCATCCCGCATATTGATGTGACGTACAAACGATCGTCCGTCACGGTTACATCCACGGCAAACCTCACAACGGTCAAGCTCTCATTCTCCGGCGGTTCCACGCAGTCGTTTTCGGTTAGCGGGACGAAGACCGGTACTTATGCCGGAA
>JAYUFI010001134.1:0-1085 GCA_043738805.1 Planctomycetaceae bacterium
CATCGAAGTCGCCAAAGAGACCAAGTTCCAAGACGGCCAAATCCTCACCCAAGTCGCCGCCTGATTCAAGACCGCATCCACAACCTTTGACATTACCTCCAGGACAAAGTTCGCCATGTGCAACGTGATGGTCAAGACGCTCGGCGGTTCGTGACGCTGCTGCACCGTACCCGAACAACAAACGAAGTCGCGGCACTCGTGAGCGAAATGCTCAAGCGTTTTGGTGGCGTGAATCCGCTGGCAGATCAGTGGATGGCCGAGTTCCGCAACGCACCGGTCGGTTCCAGTTTCCGATCACGCACGTTTCAGGCGGTCGTCGAATTATGCGTTGGTGCGTCTCAGGATCAACTCGATGTTGATGAGCTTCATCAAGCGCTCGACATTGAAGTGCTCGGCCTAGATCGCGATGTCCAACACATGACCGAAGAAGAGTTGATCGCCGAGGCGGCACGCCTTGAGACGGAACGTGGGAAACTGGCAGCCGAGATGGAGCAGAAGGCGCAAATCGTGATGACCTACCTCGCTCGACTCCACGCAGACGGATATCTCGTTGACTCACTCATTGCGATGCTCGACAACCGACTTCTCACGGTCTCCCCGGATGACCGCAATGCGTTGGCTGAGTCATTGCGGAACGCGACGGCTTGACCACTCTCGCGAATTCGGTCGCCAGTCAGATCGCTTGAAACTTGACGATGGCGTCTAGCCTTGTAGGCTAAAAATGTTCCAATGCGAGTGCCTTCGTCTTGTCGCCCGTCTCGTTCGGCCAAGTTGTGAAAGTGCTTTGACCGCAACGGCGTTCTCGTTCTTGAGGCTACCCTGTGCGAATCGCTCATGCAGACATACCGAAGAAGTGCCTGACGTTGCTTCTGATGCTCGTTGCGTTCGCCGTGAATACGGCAAACGCTCGTGCTCAGTACAGCGATTTCGACAAATGGCAGACGGAAAGAGATCTCCGAAATCTAAAACATGAAGTTCAGCAGTTAAAAATCCAAGAGAGTTTCCGTTCGGCGAACCAGTCTAGCCTGCCTTCAATCCAATCGCACTCTGATCCGTTCGAGTCACTTCTAATCGCAAAACGTGAA
>JAYUFI010001135.1:0-1084 GCA_043738805.1 Planctomycetaceae bacterium
GCGACCGGCAGCTCTGCCTCGATGCCGGTTGCGACGACTACCTCGGCAAGCCCATCGACCGGGCACTCCTGATCGACATGGTCGCCCGCTGGCACAAGCAACCCACACGAGCGAACATCAACGCCCGCTAAGTTGTGCCTCATGTGACCATAGTTGATTTGTTTAACCGCGCGGGGATCGCTCCGCACGTTAGCGCGTTCATGAGTGATCTTGCTCTCGTTCTCGAACTTCCAGTTCCGCAATCGTCTTCGGAGCGAGACCCTTGTACTTTCGACGTTTTTCACGGCACTCGTGGCAGCGAACCGCACGGGAATTGATCTCTCCTTTTGCAACCTCATACCACCACTGTTGCTGCTTCGCCGTCCAAGTCTCGACCGTGCCACAGTCGCGGCAGGTGAACTCATGGTCGCAATACTCGGTCGGTGGACCGTATGAGTTGTTCGGTGCCTGCTTCGAGAGATCCGCGATGATGATCCTGCCCGTTGCAATCATCTCCTCCCGTTCGAGTGCCCTCTGAGCCCGAGATCGACCTGCCTCATCTTTCGTTTTCTTCTGACGTTGAGTTCGCAACTGCTTTTTCTTCTGCTTGTTGCTCATGAAACACTCCGCAGAGAACAACGGTTACTTCCCGGTTTGAAGCCGATACACGGCCTTGTCGGTTCGCAGGAACAAGGCTTCGTCAGCGGCGGCGATGCTGGCCAGCGTGCGGCCGGGAAGTTCGTTGACCGCCAGTTCGCGGTACTCCTCTTTCGTCGGAGCGATCACGAACGTCTTGCCATTCTCGTCGAGCAGATAAATGCGGCCCTCGGCATGGAGCAGTGAAGCGGAAAAATTTCCGCCGAGCCGCTTTTTCCAGTGTTGCTCGCCGGTCTTCGCGTTCAAACATAGAGCGATCCCGTCGTCGCTCACGACGTACAATTCCTCGCCGAGCAGCAGCGGCGACGGGTTGAGCGGTGCGCCTCGATTCAGTTTCCAGGCCAAGTGCGATTCGGTCACGTCTCCCGAGCCGTTCGGCTTGACTGCGTACAAGCCGGGGTCGTCGTAGCCCGAACAGAGAAACACCAATCCCTGCCCATGCACGGGA
>JAYUFI010001136.1:0-8040 GCA_043738805.1 Planctomycetaceae bacterium
GCAACGCCGCCCGGGCCATGGCGATGACCTGCCAGTCGTACGTGTTGCGCAGTCCGTAGGTGAGGGCGCCCATGAACGAGAACACGATGCAGCCGCACAGCATCCAGACATAGGGCAGCGAGGATTCAGTCTTCACGGATCGCTTCGGGGGTGTCGGCAGGAAATAGCAGGCGGCTCCCTGCACGTGGGGCGTCTAGCCTCAGGATAGCGATTTGAGGCAGGCGCGGCGGTCTCACTCCCACCGCGCCGCCTCTTCGCCGTCGAGCCGCAACGTGAGACACTTTGCACTGCCGCCGGCTTTGACGAATTCGCTCAACGGTGTCTCGATTGGCTCGAAGCCTTGCTGACGAAGTTGCTCGTGAAGGCGCGAACAACCCGTGTTGGTGACGATATGGCAGCCGACGACGACCGCATTGGCGGCAAAGCTGGCGGCTTCGTCTTCATCAAGTTCCAGGAGATTGAGAACGTTCGCCCGAACGACTTGCTGTCCGTAGGTATCAAAGGCTGCCGGGAACCAAATCGCCGTTGTTGAGTTGAGCGGACAGAAGCACGTATCGAGGTGATAGAACCGATCATCGACCAGTTCCAGCGGCATGACTTCCGCGCCGATGAGTGCTGCGACGTGTTGCAGACTGCGAGCCGTGCTGCGGATGCGATAGCCGGCAAAAAGTGTCGTCCCACAAAACAGCGCGTCTCCAGCCCCTTCAAAAAACTCGTCATCGGGAAGCCGGACGACGTCGCAGCCCAATGACTCTAATCGAGCTGCGAAATGTCGCTCTTCTCCTTGCCGTTGCGGATGCCGAAACCGTGACAGAATCGCCTTGCGACCGAACATCAACGCCGCGTTGGCGGTGAAGACGAGGTCCGGTAATCCAGGCTGCGGATCGACCAATTCAATTGTTGCTCCGAGGTCGCTCAGGATACTGCGAAGTGATCCCCACTGTTGTTTCGCCAACTCGTGATTGGCTGGCTGCGTGCGGTCCATCCAGGGATTGATTTCGTATTCAATCCCGAAGTAATCCGGCGGGCACATCAAGATTCGCGGCAATGAATGATCCATGCGGTGACGCTTTCTCGAATGAACTCTTTGTGGCGTCGCTGCGCTATCCTTCCAGCCGACTGACTTCCTCTAACAAAGCTCGCAAGAACGGTTCAATGTCGGTGACGACGGGGACCGTTTGAAAGGAGCCTCGGTCCGCCAGCTTGATGACTGCCGAGGGATTGATGTCGACACAGACAACGCGGACCCAAGCCGGCAGCAAGTTGCCAACCGCCACCGAGTGCAACATCGTCGAGAGCATCAAGCAGAACGTGACATCTCGCACTCGTTCGCGCATCAGCCCCTGAGCCACGACCGCGTCTGTGATGACATCTGGCAGCGGGCCATCATCGCGAATGCTACCAGCCAGCAAATAGTCGACGTTGTGCTTGACGCATTCAAACATGATGCCAGATTTGATGAGCCCTTGCTCGACAGCCGGCCGAATTCCGCCGCAGCGTCGAACGGTGTTGATCGTCCGCAAGTGATGCTCGTGGCCTGCGGGCATGATATCTCCGCGTTCGAGATGCACGCCTAAGCTCGTCCCATAGAGTGACTGCTCGATGTCATGCGTTGCTAATGCGTTTCCGGCAAACAGATATTGAACATAGCCGCGACGAATGAGTTCGCAGAGATAGCCGCCACTGCCGGTGTGTACGATCGCCGGACCACCAACAATTAACGTCTTACCGCCGTCCCGTTTGGTATTCACGAGCCGTTCAGCGACGAGACGAGCGGCAACGCGTTTGGGTTTTTCGGTCGAAACGGGGCTGTCCATGAACTCGAAACCGCTATGCGACTGGCTGCGTTGTTCCGGAAAGACTCGAACACCGACATGTCCCACAACAATCATTTGGCCGACGCGCACATCCAGCATTGGGAGACATTCCGCCGTTTGACGTTCAACATCGACGACGATTCCACAATCCATTTCTTGTAACTCAACCGGGAACCAATGGCCGTCGCAGCGAATTTCGGTTCGTTGATTGGTCGTGCTGTAGAAGCCTTCCGGAAAAGCGCCAGCGACATCGGCCGCCACCAGCCGGCAATCACTGGTGACGACTGACACGGCTCCATGATCAGCAATCGTCTTCAGAATGCGGTCGAGTTGCTCTTCCGAGTCCGCCTGCACTTGCACCAGCGCGTAACTCGGATCAACGCGTCTCTGGCCAACGGTGATTTGCCGGATCTCGAAACTCCCCTTATGAGCCATGATTGCGTCAAGAATTTTCGGCAGCAGCAAGCTGTCGATGATGTGCCCGGCAACTTCAACATCTTCGACAAACGGCTTTGTTCCAGCGTGCGCGGAGTTGTGATTCATGATTGATCTCCAAACTTCGGAGTGTGATACGGGTAGCATCGCTTGCTTCATGCGGTATGCACAGCGTGAAAAATTTGGAGGGCATTCAAACGGCAAATCGGTGCTTTGTCACAACCACAAATCTCGGTTGGGTGGCTGTGGTCGAGCAACGCGAGCCCGCAGCGAAACCGCTTTGGGCTACCAGTGTTCTTGACGGGGGATAAGAACTTGTCCAAGAACAACACCGTAGACCGGTTTTCCAAACCGGTCGCAGTGACGCCCCGGTTTGAAAAACCTGTGCTCCGAAGGCATCGGGAACATTGAGCAGTACGGAATCCAGGATGCTGCTGCGAGACGAGATTGACGGTCAACTTCCTGTGTCCGATGCTACGCCCTCTGCTGCAAGCTGAGCCGCTCGTCGTTTTGTGAGATGCTTTTGAAGTCTCGCAAAGTACCGCGCGAATCTGTCTCAACGGATTAAGAACAAATCTATGACCATGAAGATTAGAGATTTCAGAGCCGTTCGGCTTGTCTTCGTGGTCCTGGCGATCACTTTGGCAATTGCCACCGAGCAAGTCGTGTCGGCACAGAACTCGAAGGTCACGCCTGCAAAGTCCGCTGAGGTGGAGCTTGGCGATTTCTACCGTGGCGACGAAGTCCAGTCGGTTTACTTGCGAGTCGCCGACGAAGACCTGCAACGCATGTTGGCGGCTTTGCCCGAGCGGATCTATGTGCGGGCCTCGTTTCGATGGCGGGAGATTTCCCTGGAAAACGTGGCGATCCGCTTCAAAGGAAATAGCTCCTCCGCACCATCTCAGCGGCACAAGCGGAGCTTCCTGATTAAGTTCGACGAGTACGAATCCGGCCAGCGATTCCTCGGACTGCGGCGGGCGTCCTTGGACAACGGCGTGCAGTTCGGCAGCGTGTTTAGCGAGCCGATCATCACCGAGATTCTTCGCGACCAGGGACTCAAAACGCATCGCTGCAATTACGCCAAACTGTTTCTGAATGACAAGTACCACGGCGTCTATGGGAATGTGGAGCGGATTGATGAGACCTTCATCGCACGCCATCTCCCCGATCCGAACGGCCTGTTGTTCAAAGTCGATGAAGGCGGCCCCGGTGCCAATCTGCAATTCCTCGGCGACGATCCGTCGGCCTATGCGCGAACCTTTGAGCCGGAGACCAAGTCCGCGAAGAAAGGACAGCGTCGACTGGTTGAGTTCATCAAGCTGATCAATCAGTCGCCCGAGCAGGACTTCGCGGCGAAGCTGGATACAAAGTTGGAAGTGGATGACTTCCTGCGCGTGACCGCCATCATGCTGTTTTCCGGCGCGTTCGACCAACTGACTGGCTGGAATCCTCACAACTATTACTTGTACTGCGACGCGAAACAGGACCGCTGGCGTTACTTGCCCTGGGATCTTGATGTGGGATTCAGCGAAGTCGCCTTCGGGCAAATCCACGTCCTCGCCGATTGGAACGCCGCCTGGCCGGTGGCCGGTCAAATGCCGAATCCGTTGCTGGAACGGATCGTTGCTGATCCCGCTTTGCTGCAACGATACCGCGACACAGCGCGGATCATTCTCGACAAATACTTCGAACCGGAACGACTCTGCGCGATCATCGATGCCAAGTATGCCTTGATCAAAGCCGATCTCGCGGCAGATCCCTTTCCGCATCGGCGTGTCACCAACCCCGATGACCGAAACTACGACGACGTCATCGCGTCGATGAAGACCTTCGTTCGCAAGCGTTACTCCACCGCGAGTCAGCAATTGGCGAATCCCGGCAAGCGACCGGAGATTGTGCGTCGACCAGACGGCCCGCCGCCGCAACTCGTCGAAAAAATTCAGCGACTTCAGCGAGCTGCCGAGCAGATGCAGAAGAACGGCAAGGACGTGTTGCCCATCCAAAAGTTGATGCAGCAAGTCGGCCCGCTGCTTCAACAGGGTCGACCGGAAGAGGCCGAGAAGCTGATCATTGAGGCGCTCAAGCTGGCCGGTGAAGAACCGGGCAAAGGTAAAGAGGAATCACCGCGTGACAAGCGACAAAACCGGCCCTCTCCCGACTCCGGCTTCTGACGCACTTTGCGAGTGGCCGGGTGGCCCCGGTTGTTTCAACCAGGGTCGCAACGCTGGCAAGAGACGTTATTGAAGAGTTGCGGCTGTCCTTGATGCGATCTCCTCCGGCTTCGTAACTCGGTAGCCGCCGACGTCAACCGGGGCACCCTGCAACTGGTTGCATTCGGCCTTGCGGAGTACATTGCGTTTACAAAGATTTCGATGCATCGGCATTGTCCGTCTATTCATTGGTTGGCCAAGCCGCGACGCAGCCGAGAAGAAAAAGGAATTGAGATGGAAGACAATCTGCTTTTTAGTATTTCGCCAAGTGTTATCATCGCCAATGTCACTTTCAACACGAAGGTTGTTATTCAGTATAACGATACACCGATGCTGGAAGTGGTGCAGGAGGTTACGGTGAAGGGGCCAGGTTTCACGACAAAGATCCCGATCTATCACAACGACGGGACGCAACTTGCTGTCGTCAAGGGCAGCCGCCTCTTCCTAACCGAAGAAGGTAAGAAGGCTGGCATAATAATGCAGCATTTACCGGGTATCACAGTCTGCAAATTAAACCACCAAACCATGTTTGAGATAAGGAGGAATGGAGCGGCTGCGATCTCCACAACTGCAGAACTTTTCACTCCCGATGGATCGTTCCTGAAATGGTCCAATGACTCTGTTTCTGGCATGTTGTTCAATAATTCAAATGCGTGGTTTCAAGGTCTCCAACTCGGACCGGGCGGGAAAGGGATTCAAATTGGGTATCCCAATGGGGCAAAGGTGATTATGAACCCGGGTAGTAGCATTACCGGGCCTATTGGCATTCTGATCGGTACATCGACGCAGAACCAAACTGTGGCTGGCATCCATCTCAGCGGTCCGTGTAAGTAAATCCCATCGCGGGGTGGCACAGCTTGCATCAAGCTGTGTGCGCAGCATTAGAAACTTGCGTTTGATGTTGAGTTGGCACAGCGTCTCAACTTTGGAGTCAGTATCCACTCCAGGTTTCTTGTGCCTGCGGCACCCAGCTTCTTTGAAGCTCGGCCACCCTGCTCTGAAGAAGTCGCCGCTTATGCCATCGCATCCATTGGCATCTGGCTGGCTTTGATCGCTTCCCATTGTTCGAGGTTGTAGAGCACCTCGCGGGCTTGGCTGCCGTTGTAATCGCCGACGATGCCGTCTTCGGCCATGTAGTCGATGAGGCGGGCCGCTCGGCCATAGCCGATGCCGAGATGGCGTTGCAGCAGGGAGACGCTCCCTCGGCCTTCGCGGATGATGATTTCGACGGCGGGCTCGTACATGTCGTCTTTCTCGCGAGCACCTCCACCGCCGGTTCCTTCGCCGGTGACGCTCTTCGCGGCGACTTGAGCCAGTTCGGCGCTGTACTGCGGCGTTTGATCACCGAAGTGGTCGATGATCCGATTCACCTCGTTGTCGCTGACGTAGGTGCCCTGCGCGCGGATCAGGTTGCTGGTGCCGGGGACCAGGAACAGCATGTCGCCGTTGCCCAGCAACCGGTCGGCACCGTTCTCGTCCAAGACGACGCGGCTATCCGTGCGGCTCGCGACTTGGAACGCGATGCGAGCAGGGAGGTTCGACTTGATCAAGCCGGTGATGACATCGACGGTCGGCTTCTGCGTGGCCAGCACCAAGTGGATGCCGACCGCGCGCGACTTCTGAGCGAGCCGGATGATGTGCGCTTCGACGTCCTTGCCGGAGGTCATCATCATGTCGGCCATTTCGTCGGCGATGATGACGATGTACGGCATCTGTTCCGGGATCAGATCTGCCTCGGCCGAGTCGACCGTCGAGTCGATGCCGCAACGGCGCAGCACATCCTCGCGCGACAATTGGTTGTAGCTGTCGAGATGCCGCACGCCGCAGCGAGCCAGCAGGTCGTAACGCTCTTCCATTTTCTCGACGGCCCAGCCCAGCACCGCTTCGGCCTTCTTCATGTCGGTGATGACCGGGTGCATGAGGTGCGGAATGCGTTTGTAAGGAGACAGCTCGACCATCTTCGGGTCGATCATCAACATGCGGACTTGGTCCGGGCTGCGAGTCATCAGGATCGACAGGATCAGCGTGTTGAGGCAGACGCTCTTCCCCGTGCCGGTGCGGCCCGCGATCAGCAGGTGCGGCATCTTGGTCAGGTCCACGATCATCGGCCGGCCGGCAACGTCCTTGCCGAGGAACAGCGGGATGCGTTTCTTCTCGATGTCCTGCGGACAGGCTTCGATCAGTTCGCGGAGGCGGACCATCACCTGCTTCTCGTTGGGGACTTCGACACCGACGGTGTTCTTCCCCGGAATCGGCGCGACGACTCGCACCGCCGGAACGCGCAAGCCGATCGCGAGATCGTTCTCCAACGCGACGACCTTGTTCAGTCGCAAGCCCGCTTCGAGCGACAGTTCAAACTGCGTGATCACCGGGCCGGTGTCGATCTCGTTGACCTTCACGTTCAGGCCGAATTCCTGAAACGTCTTCTCCAACGTCACCGCCGCGATTTGTGCTTTCTTCGCCAACTCTTCGTAGGGAAACGCCTCCGCATGTTCGAGCAGTTCGAGGCTCGGCATTTCATACTTCGAGCCGTCCGCTTGAGTCATCGCGTCCAACTGCGCGATGACTTGGTCGCGATCCGACTTCACGTTGACCGGCGGATTCACTTTGAACGGTAATCGCTCGCCGATTTTGGTTTCTTCGCCAGATGCACCGTCAACGATCGGCGGCACCGCTTCACCAAGTGCCGCCGCAATCTCCGCGTTCATCACATCGAGCAACCCGACCGCGCTGTCAGCCGCTTGCTCAGCAGTCGTCGGCGGAGCGGCGAGTTCCAGTGCCGTCTCCAAACCATTCGATTCACGCACGGCAAGCGGAGCATCCGCCTTCTTCTTCGGCGTCTTGGTCTTCGCCAGTTTCTCTTCCGAAGCCAGTTTCCACTTACCGAACGCCACCCAATTGACAACCCACATCGGAGCAGAAAAGCAACTCAAGGCGGCATCAACAAACAATACATCTCCCGCGAGCAACATCCCCGAGGCCGTACACGCTCCGAGAAAAATCATCAGCCCCGCTTTGGAAAACAACGGGAGCAACATCGTCACGCCCCACGCACCGATGTAGCCACCGCTTCCCACAATCTGACCGTCAGCAAATCCCGGTGCGAGTAGTTGCAATCCGAGACAGACCGCTCCCAACAACAACGTCCAACCAAAAGCGACAACGCCCCAATCGGGAATCTCACGTCGAGCAAACAACCGCACGTCGATCGCCAGCAGCGACAGCCAAACAAAGTACGCACCGATTCCAAAAAGCGTCCGTAGTGCGTGAGCTAGATACGCGCCAGACGTCCCTCCCAAATTATGGGCCACCTCACGCAACGGGTACGCTTTGGTCGACGGCGGGTCGGCCGAGTCCCAGCTCACCAAGCAGAGCCCGACATACGCCACCACGCCCAACAGGACGAGTGCCAGCACATCGTTTCGCAACCGACGAAAATCAAACATTGTCATCTCGTAGCACAGGCGGCTCGCCTGTGATTGGTTCGTGAAACAGGAGTCGGTGAGTCACCTGTCCGACATCGTTGAACGGCAAATGTTTTGAAATTGCGTACGTAGCCGTCATCGCTCCGCGCGACG
>JAYUFI010001137.1:0-3046 GCA_043738805.1 Planctomycetaceae bacterium
TGAGCAAGCGACGCTCGACAAATTCATTCAGCGCGACGGGACTTTTATTCGCGATTGTTTCTGGGCCAACAAGATCGCGAAGTTGGCGATCGGAAACACTGAGAGTGACATCGATCGGATCGTCAATTTGTTTTACTACGTAGTGCGTAACGTGGAACTGATTTCCTCGGCGCGACGCAAAGTTCCGCTTGGTTCGTTCGATGTGATGGTGCTGGGACGCGGGACCGTCGAAGACCGCGCGTGGATCTTTGCTGAACTGTTGCGACAACGGCAAATCGACTCTGTGTTGCTGACGCCACGCGGGACGAGGGCCGGTGAGGACCGCTGGATGTTGGTCGGTGTGCTATTGGAAAAGGAGATTTATCTTTTTGATCCGACACTCGGAATGCCGCTCCCGGCAGACTTGAATCAACCTCGTTCAGTGATGCCGCGTCTGCCGCTCACGTTGAAGCAGGCACAGTCGGCAGGTAGCTTGCTGACGGCTATTGCGCGCGATAGTGCGGATCGTTTCGCCGTCGCAGTCGGCGATTTGGCCTCTCCGCAAGTGGAACTGATTTGCAACACTGCCGTGTTGTCGACTCGGATGCGGCAATTGCAGCAGCAATTGTCCGGCGAGCTGACGGCGATTGTGTCTGATCCGCTGGAAGACAGCGACGATCAGACCGGGCTTTGGACGCGAGTCACACAACACCCCGCCGCCAGTTGGAACGCGGACGACCTCGTTGTCTGGAGTTATCCAGAGAACCGCTTGGAGGCGGCTTCGCACATGGACGCCGATCAGTTCAAGGAACTGAATCGGCTGACGTATACCTTGGGTGCGCCGATCCGCGTCAACGGAGTTCACGAAGACAAGGAGAAGCAAACATCCGATCTGGTTTTCGGAAAACCGGAACGAGCACTGATGAAGTTCCGCATGAATCATGTCTTGGGGAATTGGCCGGAAGTGATTCAAGGCTACTTAGCTGTGCAGCTTTATGAGGTTGATCCACCGATTACCAAAGATGTCTCGATGCAGTTTTTGATGGCGTTAAAACAGGCAGGGCAGGATTCGAGCGATGCCAAACGACTGCTGCGCGAGCGGATTCCGAAGAACATTCGCGACTTGCACGTGCGCGCGGGCAACGATGCCTGCTATTGGATGGCTTTGTGCCAAGCCGAACAAAACCGAACCAAAGCGACGATCGAGCAATGCCTCGCATATTTGGATCGGTATCCCGAAGGCTCGTGGACTCACAGCACGAAGACGTTGTTGGCCGTGAGTCTCGCCAAACAGAAACGCTGGAAGGATGCGGTTCAGACGATCGGTCAAACGGAAGAAGAGTCGCTGGACTACGGTGGCCATCAAGTTTTGAAAGCCCGCTGGCGTCGGTTGTTGACGGAACCGCAAGAGTAATCGTGGGTGCGCGAACGAGCGGCTTCGTAGCCCGGTTTTTCAAACCGGGCAAACGGAAGACCCCGATTTGAAAAACCGGGCTACGAAAACAGGAAGTTATCGTTCTTCGTTGTATCAATCCGGCATGCTCGACTGAGCGTCCGCTTCGAGTGCCGATCCCCAGGCGTCTCGAATCAGCGCGACTTTGCGTTCGACCGAGCGGAGCGAGAGCCCCAGCTTGTCCGCAGTCTCCTGACGCGAATCTCCGGCGAGGCAACTGAGTGCCACCTGCCGAAGAAGATCATCTTCCAGTGAGGCTAGCAAGCGTTGCAGTTGATCATCGAGTTGCACGAGCAGTTCGGGCGACGGCTCGGTGCTGGGAATTGTGTGAAAACCTTCGTCCGCCACATCGGAGTTGTTGTTCATCGCGAAGATCGAATCTCCGCGCACAACTCCTCCGCCTCGTTTCTGCCGTTGATGATGACGACGCTGATCGAGCACCTGATGTTTGGTGAAATGCCGCAGCAGCTTAGTCAGATCCTCGCGCCGCAGGTCATCACCAAAGCGACCGTCGGTCACGCCCCGACAAAGCTCGTAGAAGACTGACAGCGCGACATCTTCTTCATCAGACGCTCGGCGGCCGTTGGGGCCGAGCTGCTTCCGAGCTTCACTGACAAGTGTCTGACAACACAGCCGCCACAAATCCGTCGCCGCCTCTTCGCGACCTTGACGGAGTTCCAGATACAACCGAGTGACCGAAGCATCTTCATTAAACATCAGCGTGATTCCCCGCCTCCAGCAGGCGGGCGAATGGTAGCTATCTCACAACGATGGAGTAATCCCGATTAAAACCACGGCAACCAAGCGGGCCACTCTGGATCGCTGCGCAGCAAGCAGACTGCTTGAGCGATAAACGGCAAGCTCAACCAGCCGCAGGCGCGTTTGAATTCTTTGGCCAGAGTTCGAGCCTCGACATCAAAAAAATCTGGCGTTTGATACAACGACCACCTCGGCCACAAACGCGGAACTGATCGCAGATAGTCCGCATAGGCGGCACCGAATCGGCCTCCCAAGTATTGCTCTTCGGCAGGGATGACTGCCCACAAATAGAGCGCGAGTGGGACCAGCAAGCCAACTCCGAAGAGAGCACTTTTCAAGAACAAAGGCTGCGACAAATACAGCAAGAAGGTGCCGAGGTAGAGCGGATTTCGGCAGAGCGAATACGGCCCCTGAGTCACCACGCTGGCCGACTTGCGACCGCCGATGTAGAGCGTCGCCCACAGACGAAATGTCAATCCCGCAGCAAAGCTCATCCAACCCAAGAGCGTGCAACCAAACGCGAGCCAAGTTCCTTCGGCAATGCGTGGCGACGAGCAGGTGACAGTCGTCCAACTACCAATCATCCAAAACGCGATCAGCCTTGAGCGAGCGTTGAACCAAAAATCGACCGACAGATTCCGAGTGGGAAGCTCCGCTGATCGTCGCTCAGTGTTCTCATTAACGGCGACGTCAGATGGGTCCATTGATCGAGTGCTCCAAAAAAACAGGCGTGCCGTAGCGGGCGGTAAATCAAGAAGAGGGAAGATCAAACATGAGAACAATTACGGCAACAGCAAACTCGCGAAATAACGGACTTCTCATTTTCGCAGAAGAAGACAGTTCGCTCACAACCAT
>JAYUFI010001138.1:0-1077 GCA_043738805.1 Planctomycetaceae bacterium
GCAAAATGATCGCGGCCCAAACTCGGATTGATCTGCGGCGTCCGCCCGAACTCACCGAACGTCAGCACCAGCGTGTGCTCCAGCAGCCCGCGTTCCTTGAGATCGTCCAGCAACGCGGACATCGAATGATCGAGGTCGGCACACAGTTCACGGTGCGTTTCAAAGTTCTGCCCGTGACTGTCCCACCACGCACGAGCCACTTTCACAAACGGCACTCCCGCTTCGACCAATCGTCGAGCGATCAAGCATTGCTGCCCGAACTGCGTCGGGCCGTACTTTGCTCGCATCGCTTCCGGCTCTTGTTCGATATCGAACAGTTTCTCGCTGGCCATCAAACCGCGAACTCGTTGATAGGCGTTCGAGTGGCTGCCGATGACGTCGCTCGTCCGATTCTGCGCGAAGCGCTTCGCCAGCAGATCACGCAACGCGGCTCGATCTTGATGATCGATGTCGCTGATCGATTCCAGCCGCCGCACGTTCTCCGGGACCATGTTTTCGCTGAGAAACATCGGGGCATAACGGGCTCCGAGGAATCCACTCGTTCCTTTGCGACGTCCCTCGGTCGATGAATAGAGCGAGACATAATCGGGCACCGCGCTGTCGATGCGTCCGAGCTCCTTCGCGCAAAGAGCACCGAGATCCGGATACTCGATGCCGGGGTCTTTGCGACGCCCGGTCTCCATCAACGACGAGCCGCCGCCGTGATCGCCATTCTTGGTGTTGAGCGATCGCACGATCGCGGTCGTCTGCATCCGAGCGGCCATCTTCGGCATCAACTCGCTGATCTGGACGCCGCTGGACGCTGTCTGGATCGCGCGAAATGGTCCGCCGGTCGGACGTCCGGGTTTCGGATCCCACGTCTCGAATTGACTAGCGCCTCCGGCGAGCCAGAGCAGGATCACACGCTTGTCTTTCTTCTTGACGTCCTCCGCCCAGGCCGAGTGACGCAACAGATCCAACTGCGTCATGTCCGCCGCAAACGTCCCCGCCGTGCCAAGTGCCGCCGCTGACAGAAATCCTCGTCGGCTGACTCCGTGATCCGCAGAACCGCAGAAAAAACTACCGGGTGTCATGATG
>JAYUFI010001139.1:0-21166 GCA_043738805.1 Planctomycetaceae bacterium
TTCTCGCGTCCTGGCCCAAACAAAAACAATCGAGCGACCGTCGCGAACCCGCGCAGCGAGCCGAACGTGTCGGCCACGGCACTCGGCTCGTAGCCGCAATGGACCATGCAGTCGGAGCACTTCGCATTACCGCTCGCTCGGCCGTACTTGCTCCAGTCGGTCGTATCGAGCAGTTCTTGAAAGCTCTGCGCGTAGCCCTCGTTGAGCAGATAGCACGGTTTCTGCCAACCAAAGATGTTGTAGGCCGGGCTGCCCCACGGAGTGCATTCGAGTTCCCATTTCCCCTTGAGGAACTCCAGAAACAGCGGCGATTGATTGAACTTCCAACTCCGCTTTTGCTTCGCCAGCAGTCGCCGAAACAAACCGACCGTTTCGCGCGAATGCAGAAAATGCTCTTGGTCGGGAGCTTTCTCATACGGATAGCCCGGCGAGACCATCATCCCTTCCACGCCGATCTCCATCAGCGTGTCGAAGAACTGGTGATAGCGCGCGGGATCGGCCGTATTGAACAGCGTCGAGTTCGTCGTCACTCGAAACCCCGCCTTGATCGCCGCCTTGATCGCTTTGACCGCGATGTCATAAGTCCCTTCGCGACAGACCGCCTCATCATGCTCCGCCGCCAGCCCATCGAGATGCACGGAGAACGACAAATACTTCGACGGCGTGAAGCGCGGCAGCCATTTCTCCAACAGTAAAGCGTTCGTGCAGAGATAGACGTACTTCTTGCGAGCGACCAGCCCGCGCACGATCTCATCCATTTGTGGATGCAGCAACGGCTCGCCGCCGGGAATCGAGACCATCGGTGCCCCGCACTCATCGACCGCCGCGAAACACTCTTCGGGAGTCAACTGCTTCCGCAAGATGTCGGCCGGATGCTGAATCTTCCCGCAACCGGCACACGCCAAGTTGCAGCGAAACAACGGTTCGAGCATCAGCACCAACGGATACCGCTTCACGCCTCGCAGCTTCTTGCCCAAGACGTAAGTCGCCACCGTCCACATCTGCGAAACAGGCACACCCATGAAGCTACCTCCCTGCGGAAATCTCAAACCTCAGATCCCAAATCTCAAACCAAGGCAGGTGATAGCAAGTCGGCAATCAATCTGTCAGCCCCAAGTAGTCGCATTGACGAGGCAAACATGATTAAAGTGGCTCACAACCATCACTCAGAACGATGCGTCATGTTTACCCGACTCAACTGGATGCAGTGACTTCTATGACCGCTCCCTATCAAGACATTGTTCAATCGCTTCGGCAGTCGTTTCCGCAGCCCGTTTCGGATCGGGTTCACGATGCGTATTTCGTGTTCTCGTTTTTGCGGGCGTTGGACCAAGTCGACCGGATGAAGTCGGTGACGCCGTTGCTCGGCAAGCCGGAGACGTTGGATTACGAGGCGGCTCGGAAGCGGCGAGTTGCGGATGCGCCGTTGTCGTTGGAAAGCGTCAGCGACGAATTGGTCGAGCATCTTTCGGGGCTGTTCATTTCGGGGCATCCGCGAGCCCAAGTCAACGTGGTCCCCGCTCCGACGATTGCCAGCATCATCGGCGGGATGTTGCCGTCGATCTACAACCCGAACTTGTGCAGCGACGAATCGGGACGGCGAGTCTCTGTCGCCGAAGTCGAAGTCACGGCGATGGCGGCGGACTTAGTCGGTTATCCTGCCGAGCAATCTGGTGGGGTCTTCACGTTCGGCGGGACCGGGACTCTGCTTTACGGAGCGAAGATCGGTCTCGAAAAAGCCTGTCCAGGAACCGGCCAGACTGGTCTGCGCGAACCGGCCGCGATTGTCTGTTCGGATCGGGCTCACTATGCCTGCTCGACAGTCGCGAATTGGCTGGGGCTTGGCGAGCAAAACGTCGTGCAGGTGCCGACGACTCCGGAGAACGAGATCCGGACTTGTCTGCTCGAAACGATGTTGCGAGATCTGCTCAAAGAGGGCCGGAAAGTGGCCGTGATCGTCGCGACGATGGGCACGACTGATGCTTTTGGGCTCGATGACCTGCCGGCGATCATCGAGATTCGTGATCGGCTGCGCGACGAGTTCAGCCTCGAATACACGCCGCACATTCACGCCGACGCGGTCATCGGCTGGGCGTGGAGTGTTTTCAACGATTACAACTTCAACGCTAATCCGCTCGGCTTCGACCCACGCACCGTGCGAGCACTCGCCGGGACCGCGCGGCGCATTCGACATCTTGGCCAGAGCGATTCGCTGGGGATCGACTTTCACAAGACTGGTTTCACGCCGTATGTCAGCAGCCTGTTTCTGTTGCGGCAGTCGAGCGACCTACAACTCATCTCACGCGATCAATCGGCGACACCGTACTTGTTTCAATCCGGGCATCATCATCCCGGCAAGTACACGCTCGAAACCACGCGCAGCGGCAGCGGCCCGATGGCCGCGCTGGCCAACTTACTGCTGTTCGGCAAGGACGGCCTGAGATCATTGCTCGGGCATCTCGTCACGATGGCGGTTGAGTTGGCCGCCCATTTGAAGGGGCACGCTTCGACCGTCGTGCTCAACGAAGACAACTTCGGCCCGGTGACGCTCTTCCGCGTTTATCCGGACGGCGTCGATACGTTCTCCGCACCAAAGCGAGAGCAAACCGACGCGGCGTACCGCTCGCAGCTTCAAGCTCACAACGCCTACAACCGCCGAGTCTTTGAATTGATCCGCGACGAAGCACTGCAAGGCCGAGGTGTCGTGATCTCGCTGACTGACTGCTATCGCCTGTCCGATTATGGCGAACCGATCGTTGCGTTGAAGTCGTACATCATGAGCCCATTTTCAGAAGCAGATAACGTCCAAGCGGTCCTCGATTCGATTTGGCGAGCGCGACGGATCATCGCGGATGATTGGCAGAGATGCTCAGAGACAAAGCCGAAAGCCTGATCAACATCGGTATGATCAAGGTCATGTTCAAACGGCTTACCAGTCGCTGAGTTATCGAAGCCCCACGCAGACAGCTCGCGGCTTGATCACAAACTCCCAACTTCCCCCACGCCCGCTCAGTTCGACTTTTGCAAAAGCACGCTGCTCCAGCCGCTCGCCGTGATTGGCTTGGAGACCACTGGCTTGAATCCGGCGCAGGGCCGGATCGCGAAGATCACGATTCTGCGCATCGAGCCGAGCTACGTTCAGCGAATTCAGATTTCCGTGATAAACTCCTGCCCACTTTTCTGATGCAGGCACATGAGCAACCTCGCGATGTCTAATACAGCCCACTCTGATTTCCCGCCGTACTCCTACGTTCCTGACCACTTCCCGCACCCGAACAGCGATCCCGCCGGCCACAGCTTCGGCATGAGTGCCTCAAAGCCCGAACCCATTGATCCTGCAAACTGGCAAGCCTCGGCCGAATACCTGCGCGGCATCGAGCTCTTCAATCACGGCTATTACTGGGAAGCTCACGAAGTCTGGGAGTCGCTCTGGCACGCCGCCAACCGAACTGGCCCGATCGCCGACTTCCTCAAAGCCCTCATCAAACTCGCCGCCGCCGGAGTCAAAGTGCGAGAAGGCAATGCCGTCGGAGTCACCGCCCACGCTCGCCGCGCCGAGCAACTCTTTCGGCAAGTGGCCCAAGCACACTCAGCCGACTCACGGTGGATTGGTTGCGATCTCAAAAACCTGATTGCCTTCGCCAACAAAATTACTGCCGCACCGCCCGTGACTCGCCAAATCAAATCGCTTCCTCCGGTCGAGGTAGTGTTCGATCAACGGTTGTGTTGCGACGTGTGATTCTTTTGAAGACGATCACTCCGGCAACGGTTTCCCTTTTGTCTCCGGTGCGAATGGCAGTGCAATGAGGCCGAGCAGGAAGATCGAGCACATCGTCACACCCGCGAGGCGGAAGGGGACGGCGGCTCCTTGCGAGGCGTAGTCGGAGAAGACGTGGCGGATCAGTTTGCCGAGCGTAAAGGGGCCAATCGCGGCAACGAAGCGACCGACATTGTAGCAGAACGAGATCCCGGTGCTGCGGAGCCGTGTCGGGAACAATTCGGGGAAGTAGATCGCGTAGCCGCCGAACACCGACAATTGGAAGAAGCCCATCAACGGGACCATCCAAAAGATATCGTTCACGCCGTCGAACTTGCCGAGATTCCAGAAGACGTTCGCCGTCGTCAGCATTGCTCCGAAGAAGCAGATGGCAAACGTGGTGCGACGGCCAAGATAGTGGCTCACGTGGCTGAACATGTAGATGCCGAAAAATGCTCCGACGTTTTGCAGCAGCAGTACGAGCCCCGACAAGAACTTCAACACGTCTGCTTTGGCCGCCGTGCTGGCGTCCTTACCGGTAAAGAATTTGAACAAAAATTCCTGCGGCTGCCCGTGGAAGCCTTCTTTCTCAATCACTGGCCCGAACACTTCACGCTGCAAGTCCGCCGTGAAGAAGCCGATGCCCCACAGGCCGATCACTCCCGCGCTGGCTAATAGCAAGCCGATGAACGCTCGGTAACGAAGCTCAGGATTGCCGAACAGTTCGCCGTACGAACCGAGCTGCTTCGTGACACCGTCGGTGGTCGAGACCGATTGCCATCGCTCCGGCTCCTTCAACCGTCGTCGCACAACCAACGAGAGCAACGCCGGAGCCGTCCCGATCAGGAACATCGTTCTCCAATCGGTGCCCACCATGCCGATCACCGCAGCCGTGATATTGCCGATGGCTGAAAGTGCTTGAAGCAGCCCCAACGCATGAGGCCGTGCTCGCGACGGCATCACCTCCGCGACCAACGACACGCCGACGGCAAATTCGCCGCCGACTCCTAAGCCGGTCAGGAATCTCCACAGCGAGAAATCCCAAAAGCCGCGCGAGAACGAACTCAAGCCGGTGAAGATGGAATAGACGACGATCGTGGCGAGCATCGTCTTCACTCGCCCCCAACGGTCACCCAGCACACCGAAGATCAAGCCGCCTGTGGCCCAGCCAATCAAGAAGATCGACGTCGCGTAACCACCAAATTCTTTTTGCCGGAGGCTCAATTGTGCGGGCGTCTCTTCCGGCAGAGCCTTGATCAAATCCACCATCGCCAACGGTCGTCCGAGCGTGAACAACTGCTGGTCCATCGTGTCGAACAACCAACCCAAGGCCGCGACCACGAAGACGAACCAGTGATAGCGATTCAACTCCTTGTACCACGGGCCGTTTACTGTTGAGTTGGTGTCATTTGAATCTGGTTTCAACTCTTCAAAGCCGTGCATGGCGTGAGTTCCTTGTGTGTCAGAGATCGCCGCTTCGGGCATCCGTCAGCCGCGAAGTCGTCGCAGTACAGTCGAAGACTCGCAAGGGTTCAAGCGCCGACAACAACTCGCGGAGGCTTATTTTCTGAATGGCTCATCCGGCGAAGTTGGGAACTGGCACGAAAGGACTCCTTCGTTATAAACCACAGACATTGGCCCGACTCAACTCGGCAACACGATGTGAAAGAGTCATCCCGTCCTATGAACACTTCAGAAAACTGATTGGTGAGCTCAAGGCGACGATTCATGCCTTGCCAGCAAAACGAAACCGGCTCCGGATGAACTGTCCGGAGCCGGTTTCAGGTAGCGTCACGCGACTGGGCCGTTAGGCGGCGGCGTCTTGCGGCGTCTCGTCGTCATCCTGCGGCTTGTCGTTTTCCGCCGCTTGACTCTCAGCGGGATGCGGTTGATTGAGCCCGAGCGATGAGGCACGGGTTCGTCCATCAACGTACTTTTCACCACGCTGAGCGAGACTGTGGCGAACCACCTTCGAAACCGTATGGCGATCCACCTTGAGTTGCGCGGCAATGTCACGCATTCGCATCCCGGCGTCATACATCTCCATGATCGTCGGAGTAAGCTGCTCAACGAACTCCGGTCGCTTGTGCCCCAGTAGGTAACGTCGTGTTCGTCCATCCGGCACCTTGAGTCCATGTGACTGATACCAGTGGGCCATTGCCATCGTGAGCCGACTGCGACGGATTCCGAGCATTTCGGCAATTTCCGAGTAGGGCAACCCTTGCTCTGCCAGTTCATGGGCTTGGTCGGAAAGTGACTCGCACTGCGAAGTACTGACGGAAGTCGATGACAACCTGTTCCTCAACACGGGCGAATGGCAGGGTCTCCGGGGCGTCCGATGTTGAAGACGATGACGTCTCCGCATCCAAGTTTCGGAGCGTTTGCTCCAACGCAAACGTAGAGGTGACAAATCGACCTCGGAAATATCGGTAGTGGGTCAGTCTAATGACTGAAGCCATCGCCCGAACTGGTGTTGGAGTTGACAGTCCGCTCATCGACTGTGTTGTCAGGCGCAAAAAAGCGTTTCACAAAGTCGATGAGCGACAACAATCCTCCCAGGCCGACAAGAAACAAGAACACGACCCAGCCCGGAATTAGCTCCGCAGCCAGCAGGCCGATGTACGCACCAGCGGCAATTTGAATCGCAAGTGAGAGCCATTCGAGGCGGTTGCTCATGGCGCGATTATATCCGTGATTAGGCTGACCCACTACCGAAATATCCACCTCGGCCATCAGGGTTACGGACTTCTTCCAGAATGATCTCACCGCCGACCAGAGACCGTAGCGCCAACGCGGCGGCCGGTGTGTCGGCCTGTTGCAACAGCTCATCCAGCTTGAGCAACTGCTCGCGCAGGAATTCCTCGGTCGGAGGCTTCGCGATTTCGTCTCGCTTCCGATTCATCATACGAAAGCGACGATCCAGTGCATCGTGCTCGCGACGCCGTTGCGCGATGCGTTCGCTGACATCAGAACTGGCTTGGCCGCTTTCGATGGAGTTCATCAAGCGGTCAATCTGACGCCTTTTCTCGGCCAGAAGTCGCTCAATGCTCTCCAGCTCTGACGGCAGTTCCCGCTGAGCTTCGTCCCAGGCAGCCTTCATTGATGCCAGGACATGCTGAAACCACGCCTCATTCGCCAGAATCCTCTGACTGACCACGCTGAGAACCATCTTCGCGGCCAACGGAATGGGCAAATACGTCTTGCATGAGCAAGCCCCATATTTCAGATGATTCTGACAAAAAAGATACCGACGGTTGGAGCCGCCGACGTAAAAGAGTCCTCCACACTTGTCGCATTTGAACAGGCCCGACAGGAGTGTCTTGGGAGCGTCTCGATGCAGCTCAGAATGGCTTCCCCGCAGTTGGCCGTCGGAATTCCGGTGATTCTTGGTGGCCTGTTTGTTCTTCAATAGACGCTCTTGCGCCGCCGCGAAGGTGGCGTCGTCGATCAGGCGTAACTCAGGCAAGTCTCGTGTCCACTTCGCCGTCTGACTCGCGTCGCGTTCCTCTTGATGGATCTTGCCTGTGAGCGGATCACGCACGTTACACATCCGGTTCCAGGGCCACCTGCCGACGTACTTCTCATTCGCCAGCACACGGCGAACTTGAACAATATGCCACAGCGGTTTGAAGGAACGATGGTCTTTAGGGGCATTGAGCCGATTCAGTTCGGCGGTGATCCTGCGGATCGACCGGCGCTCGACCACATACCAATCGAAAATCCGCTTGACCCACGGGGCACGCTCAAGATCAATCGCGTAGGCCATTCGCGGCTTCGCATTTCGGCCTCGTCCAACCTCGCTGCCAGGAATCGGTTCTCCCATGTAGCCAAAGCAATAATCTCCCACTGAAAAACCACGGCCGACCGCACCCTCTTTTCCGCGACGCACGTTCTTGCTCAATTCCTTGAGGTACTGCTCGTGCTGAAGGCTGAAGAGAGTGGCCAACATCTCCCAGCCGTCGAGGACCGAATCAACTCCCTCCGAGACACTGACGACTCGGATTTTGTGGTTGTAGACCAGATCCTTAAGGACCGACATCGAGATGATTGACTCGCGCGCGAGCCGGCTCAAACTGTGAAAGTAGACGACGTGAAATCGTCCTTGTCGCGCCCTCCAACAAGGCATCCAGGCCCTCGCGATCGCGCAGGGCACCTGACGTTTCGGAATCCGCGAACTCGAATTCCGGCCGCAACTGATGGCCATTCACCTCGGCTCGTTCGCGGCACTTCCGTTGCTGGTCGTCGATGCTCTCTTCACTTTGCAGCTTGGTACTGTACCGGCTATATGATGCCGCAATCGCTCCAGCCATCCTTCTGTCCGAAAACCGATTTCCGCTCCGCCGTGTCCGCGACTTAACTGACCGATGCAATCCCGCAACAGTCCAGCCGTCCATCGGCCACTGTGCTGAAACTGTGCTGAAACTGTGCTGAAACCAACGCTCAACAACACCAAGCAACGCCAAATGAGCGACATCAACCAGAATGACACAACTGGTTGCCGGTTGAGCGTGTTCCTTGCAATTCTCATTTCCGCCGATGCTTGCGAAAATCGGCTGGACGGAGTCCCAACCTACGGCTTGCGGCGAGTCTTGCCGAACGCCAGATAGATCGGCGGAAGTAAGAATAGATTCAGGATCGTCGAAGTGATCAAGCCGCCGAGGATCACGACGGCCATCGGGTATTCGATCTCGTGGCCGGGAAGGTTGCCGTTGAGGACCAGCGGGACCAGCGCGAGGCCGGTGGCGAGCGCGGTCATCAGGATCGGAGCGAGCCGTTCTTCGGAGCCGCGTTGAACGAGTGCCGGGCCGAACGCTTCTCCCTCTTGTTCTTCGAGATGCCGGTAATGGCTGACGAGCATGATCCCGTTGCGAGCCGCGATGCCGAGCACCGTCACGAAGCCGACCAACGATCCGAGCGACAGCACGCCGTTGTCGAGCATCGTCCCGGCGACTCCGCCGACCAGAGCAAACGGGATCGTCAGGAACACGAGCAGCGTCAGCCGCCACGAGCGGAAGTCGACATGCAACAGCAACAAGATCCCGATCAGCGACAAGGCCGTGAGAGCGATCAATCGTTGCTGCGACGCGGCGCGAGCGGCGTATTCGCCAAGAAACTCCGGGTGATAACCGCTGTCGAACTTGAGTTGCTTCACTTTCGCTTCGATCTCGCGAGCGACCGAACCGAGATCGCGGCCTTTCACATTGCAGGTGACGTCGATACGGCGAGAAGCGGATTCGCGTTTGATCTCATTCGGTGCGGGGACAGTTTCGATGTCGGCCACATCACCCAGCGGCACCGTTCCTCCCTGCGGCAAGTCGATCGGCAAGCGTTTCAGCGCCGCGATGTCCGTTCGCAATTCGGGCACGCCCCAGACGACGACCGCGTAGCTCTTTTGATCTTCGTAAATCTCGCCGACCTTCGTCCCCTTCACGAGCGTTGCGGTCGCTCGACGCACTTGCCCGGCGGTCAGCCCGAAGCGAGCGGTTGCATCGGGCCGCAGCCGCACTTGCAACTGCGGCACGAGTACTTGCGGTTCGACCTTTAAGTTCGTGACGCCGGCGACGTTCGTCATTTCCGTTTTGATCTCGTCCGCTTTCGCTCGCAACACGGCCAAATCAGGGCCGTAGACACGGACGACGATCGTCGCCCCGGCACCGGTCAGCACTTCTTTGATCCGCTCTTTGAGGTACGTCAGCAGATCGCGATACAGGCCGGGGTAGCCGTCGACCACTTCTTGAATCTTCCTGGTCGTCTCTTCGAGCGGCACGTCGTCACGCACGCTGATCCACAATTCCGTGAAGTTCGGGCCGACCACTTCGTCGGCCACTTCCGCTCGGCCGATGTGCGAACCGAAGTTGCGCACGCCATCGATCGATCGCAGTTCTTTACTCGCCCGCGCGGTGATTCGCGTCATCGCTTCGAGTGATGTGCCGGGTTTCTCGACCCAGTGCATCAGGAAGTCGGTCTCTTTGAAGTTCGGCAAGAACTCTTCACCCAGTGTCGTCACCGCGACACCGGTCAACGCAAACATGCCGACGATCACGACGAGAGCGCTCTTCGGACGTGTCATGAACAACGGCAGAACCGTCCCGTAAATCCGTTTGAGCCAGCGAGTCAGTGGCGCGTCTTGACGATGTTCGCGAGCAGTTGGCAACAACATCAACGAGAGCGCCGGTGTGACCGTCAACGCCACAACCAGCGAAGCCAGAATCGCCAAGATGTAGGCGATTGCTAGCGGCCGGAAGAACGATCCGGACAAGCCGTCCAAGAACAGCACCGGCAGAAAGACGAGCGTGACGATGAGGCTCGCATAGACGACCGCGCTGCGGACTTCGAGCGACGCTTGCAACACGACCTGAAACGGCGGCAACGGATTGTCGAGCGCGCGATTCAGCGTCAGCCGCCGCAGAATGTTTTCCACGTCGATGATCGCATCGTCCACGACCTCACCCAGCGCGATGACGAGGCCGGCGATGACCATCGTGTTGAGGGTCGCTCCCGAATAGAACAGCACGAGCGCGGCGGCAACCAACGACAGCGGAATCGCCGTCAGGCTGATCAGCGACGTCCGCCAATCAAACAGGAACGCGACCAGAATCACGACGACTAACAGGCAGCCGACCAACATCGCGTGCGACAGATTTCGCAGCGACCGCTCGATGTAAGTCGCCGGGCGAAAGATCGTCGAGTCGATCTCCAGGTCCGTCAGTCCGGGCCGCAACAGATCGAGCGCCGCTTCGACGTTGCGGGTTACTTCGAGCGTGTTGCCCCACGGATATTTTTCCACGATCAGCAACAGCCCCGGCTCGTCGTTGATCACCGCGTCGCCAATCGGAGCGGGAAAGCTTTCGACGATCTCGGTGATATCGCGCAGTCGAATCGGGGCTCCGTTACGGAAATCGACCACCGCTTCCGCGAGGTCCGCCGCCGTGCGAACTCCTGTGAGTTGCCGCACCGCCAGTCGTTGATTCGGCGTGTCGACAAACCCGCCGCCGCTGAGCGTGACCGCATCGGTGACTGCTCGCTGCACGGCATCCAGCGTGACGGAATGAGCCCGCAAACGATCGGGGTCAACCAGCACTTGAAACTGCCGATCGCGCTGTCCCCAAATCGCGACGTTCGCGACGCCGGAGATCGCCATCAAACGCGGACGGATCGTCCACTTGGCGAGATCGGTCATCTCCATCTGCGACAATTTCTTTCCCGGCTTCGACGACACACCGATCTTCATCAGCCGGCTGGTCGAAGAGAGCGGCGACAACATCACCGGCGGATGAGCGACCGCCGGCAACTTTCCCGCTTCCGCCGCGAGCCGTTCCTGCACAAGCTGCCGCGCGCGGATCAGGTCGGTCCCCGATTGAAAGATCAGCACGACCGACGACAGTCCGAGCACCGACTTCGACCGAATAGTCTTCACCCACGGCGTGCCGTTGAGCGCGTTCTCAATCGGCATCGAGACGAGGCTTTCAACTTCCTCCGTCGACAGGCCGGGCGCTTCCGTCTGAATCTCGACGAGCGGCGGCGCGAACTCCGGAAAGACATCCAGCGGTGCCGTCTGCAACGTCCGCACGCCGACCACGATGAGCAACACCGACAACGCCAACACAACCACTCGCAACTTCAGCGATGTCGAAACGAGCCAAGTCATGAGTTTTTCCGTAGTGCAAGCATCCTGCTTGCGACTTCAATTGACTGATTTATTGACCGACGATTCTTTAGTGCCACAGCTTGAAAATGATCGATCACCGAGACCAACGTCCGCAGCGATGTCGTTTGCATTTCCGTGTCCAATTCCAAGAGATTATTGGACACGGATTGCACGGAAGACACGGAGGCGGGCAAGCAGGATGCTTGCACTACAAAAGAGAACTACTTCCCGAACCCGAATTCTGTCCCAAACATTTCGGCGACCCCTTCGATCACAATCTTCGTCCCGACTGCCGGGCCTTTGTCGAGCACTGCCCAACCGTCGGTGATTTGCTTCACGGCAACTCGGCGGCGGATGAAAGTGTGCGGCGTCGAGATCGCTTCATAGACCCAGCTTCCGCCGTGAATGTCTTGCACGATCGCCGACCACGGGATGCCGCGCTGTTCAGTGTCGCCTGTCAGTGTGAGGCTCACCGACAAGCGGTGTCCCGGTCGAAACTGACCGTCAGTGTTTTTCAATTCATAGTACAAGTCCACGGTCGAAGCGAGCGGCGTTGCGGTCGGCGGTGCCGGGACCGGCGCGGCGGCGACGACCGCGTCGTTCACGCCGCGCGACAACGAACTGATTTGAGCGGCAGCCTGTTGATCGACTTCGGACAACTCGCCGACGTAGACCGGCACCTTCACCCAGACGGTGTCGCTGTTCATCACCTCGAATAACGGTGCCCCCGCTGCAACCACCTCGCCGACAGCAGCATGTTCAGCGCGAATGATTCCTTCGCGCGGTGCGAGGATCGGCAGCGGAACCAGCGTCCCCGATTCCCGCTCATCATCAAGGTTGATTTGATCGACCTGACTCTTACGTGAGTTCGCCGCCTTCAGTTGTTTCTGAGCCAACGAGAGCTGTGCTTTCGCCTCATCGACCGCCCGCACGGTCCCTGCCATTTCCTTCAGCAACCGCTCGGCCCGGTCGAGCGCGATCTGTGCTGCTTCGACTTGCACTTGAGCTTGCTCAACTTGTCCCGCTGCGTCGATCCGCGCCGTCGCGATCGCGTTGCGAGCTTCCGCATAGCGCACTCGCTCCGTGGGCGTGAGCACCGACCGCTCCGGAGACAACAACGGCAGCAATTGAAAGACCGGCTGACCGAACTTCACCGTTGTGCCGACGCGGGGCACTTTTCCTCGTCCCGGCGACTGCAACGTCCCGCTCAAGGGTGCCGACACGATGATCGACGCGCCCGTCGGCAACGTCACTTCTCCGCCGTAAGTTCGTGTCCGATGAATCATCCGCGTTTCGATGACAGCCGTTTTGATGCCGAGCCGTTCTTCGGCTTTCGGCGACAACTCAATCGTGTTGAGTTGATCCTCCTTCGCCACATTCGCCACTTTGGCCGGCGGCTCCCCCTTCGCCGCACTCGCCCCAGCGGCTTGTTTCTGACAGCCGACTGAGACACACAACAACAGCAACCCGCATCCGCAAAACAATCTCGCCTGATCCATATCGTCTCTCCGAGTGACGCAGCGCAGCGAGACAAACGACATCGAATTAGGCCGAAGACAGTCTTTTCGACAATCTCCGTGTCCTCTGTGCCTCTGTGTTTCAGATTTCAACACAGAGGCATAGAGGACACGGAGACCGGACAAAATGTTCGATATCGTCCGCCAAATTCCGCTTGCTGACTTCGGGGAGTATGAGAACGCGCCGCGTTCCTCGCGAGGCACTCATTGTGATTCAGACACGAGATCGTGGAGATGAAGAAAATCTCACAATTCGCTTATGCCAGCACCCAATCGACCATGCGCCAATCGAGCCAGCGTTCGTCGGGATCGTTGCTGAGGCGAGCGAGGTAACCGAGGTGGCCGCCTCCCTCGGCGATGTGGAGTTGAATCTGTGCAGAGAGGTTTTTTGTGGCGATCTGTCGCTCGAACATGGAAACACAGATCAGTGGGTCGTCGCGCGAGGTCAGAATCAGCGTCGGGACGCGGATGTCCGCGAGGAACTGCTGCGAGCTGCATTGCTGGTAATAGTCGCGAGCGTCTCGAAAGCCGGAGGCCGGGGCGGTGTAGTCATCGTCGAAGTCGAAGAGGCGACGCGGCGGATGGGCGAACGTCGCTGGCAGCGCGTTCGGATACACGAGTTGCCGCTCGCTCACGCGACGCAGCAACAACTTCACGAAGTAGCGGTCATACGGTCGCAGCGACCAACGTTGCAGCGCGACGACCGATTGTTCGAGGTCGATCGGCGGATTCACGGCGGCGGCACGAACGATGGCCGAAGGGACACAATCGGGCGCTTCGCCCAAAAGCTTCAAGACGATGTTACCTCCCAGCGAAAAGCCGAGCAGCGTGATCGGTGAGCCGGGACAAAGTCGCTCAACAAATCTCACAACGGCCCCGAGATCATCCGAACAACCACCGTGATACGGCTTCACTGCGAGAGCGACTCCTGTTCCGGAACCGCGCAGGTTCATGCGAAACGTCCTGACTCCGCGAGCATTCAGCTTTGCCGCGATGCGAACGAGGTAGCCGCTGCGATGACAGCCCGCGAGGCCATGCACCAGCACCGCCGTCGGCCCACCTGCGATCCATTCGAGCGGCTGATCATCGTGAATGACGACCGCCTCACCGTCAGCGAGATCGACTTGATGAATACTCGCTTTTTCCGCAGCTAATGTTCCGGGCAAGAACGCGCCGGCCAATGTCTGCCGATGACCACCGGCCAATAAACGGTGTGGGCGAAACGGTGGAATGATCAGGGGGAGAGACATCGGTGTTGAACTTCATCCTCGGTTGTCGTTGTGCGACAGACAGTAACTCGAAGCGTGAGCGAGGGCGAACGCTCACACGATCATGGCGGGGAGTAAGAAGGCCCCGATCGTCCTTGGGGAAGCGGGGAGGAAGATTTACCACGGAGACACGGCTCTCTGTTGATTCAGGTTCGATTCGCTACAGACGATTTGGGGTGAGCCGCTATCATCCGACTGCGTTCTTCGCAGCGTCGCCCAGAGTTTTGTCAGCCAGCAAGGAGTAGCTTGTGGACCTTCCCCGCAATCCCACGCGAGCCGTTCGCATTGGGTCGATCACGATTGGCCAGAATCATCCCATCGCCGTGCAAAGCATGACGGCCACGCACACCACCAACATCGACGCGACCGTGCAGCAGATCCAAGAGATCGCCGCCGCCGGGGCCGATGTCATTCGCATCGCGGTCGATAGCAAGAAGGACGCGGACGCGCTCATTGAGATTCGGAAGCAGACGACGGCGAATCTGTCGGTCGATTTGCAGGAGAACTATCGGCTGGCTGAACTGGTCGCTCCGCACGTCGACAAGATCCGGTACAACCCCGGCCACCTTTATCACCACGAGCGTGAAAAACCGTGGCAGGACAAGGTCCGCTATTTGGCTCAAGTGGCGACGGACAACGACTGCGCGATCCGCGTCGGCGTGAATTGCGGCAGCGTCGATCCCGACAAGAAGGAGAAGTTCGATGCGGAAGACTCGATCACACCGATGCTGGAGAGCGCGTGGGAGCACTGCGACTTTCTCGATTCGCTCGGCTTCACGCGGTACGCGGTCTCGCTGAAGGACAGCGATCCGAAGAAGGTGATCGAAGTGAATCGCCGCTTCGCCGAGCGACGGTCGGACGTGCCGCTGCATCTGGGCGTGACTGAAGCGGGGATGCCGCCGGACGGGATCATCAAGACGCGGATCGCATTCGAGCAGCTCATCAGCAAAGGGGTCGGCGACACGATCCGCGTGTCGCTGACGGTCCCCAACAGCCGCAAGGGGGAAGAGATCACCGTCGGCCGGCAAATCCTCACCGACATCGCGGCGGGGCGAGTTCGTTCGTTCGTGGACTTCGGCCTCAATCAGCTCAACATCATCAGTTGTCCGAGTTGTTCTCGCGTCGAAAACGAGGCGTTCATTGAGCTAGCTCAGCAAGTCAAAGAGATGACGACTTACGCGAAGGAGTACGCGATCACAATCGCCGTGATGGGTTGCCGCGTGAACGGACCCGGCGAAACGGACGACGCCGATCTGGGACTGTGGTGCGGACCGACTCACGTGAACCTCAAACGCGGCCCCGAATCGCTCGGCGCGTATCCTTACGACGAGATCCTCACGCACCTCAAAGGGGAACTCGATCAGTTGATCACTCAACGCAGTTAGAGATTCGGAATTGGCCAGAGAATGATCGGCGCAAATTTGGTGAAGGCAGGGCCGCCGATGGCGAGAGTCCGGTTGTCACGAAGGAAGACAAAGTCGTGTGTGATGACTGATCGACGCCGCGCGACTTCTCGGCCGGATTCGGTGTCGAAAACGGCAATGAACTTGCGGTGTTTCCCAATTTCGTCGGCTTCGAAGGCCAGCAAGCGACCGTCATGTGAGAGTGTAGCTTTGACGGCTCGATGCCCTGGAATCAGGACTGAACGAACAAGTTCAAATGACGGGAGGCGATGGAGCTGTACTCCAAATTCCACAGGGTGATCGCGTTCAGGACCGGAAAGCGCGAACCATTGGGATACCGCCAGCAATTGCTCGGCATCATCGGTCGCGAAGTGACGCGCCGGACTGGGTGCGGTTACCGTCGTCGCGTTGGCCACTGGATCAAGGCTGATGACACCGTTATCTGTCGCAAGGAGAAGGATTGAAGACTTGAGAAACCGGACGCTGTGCGCTCTCGCTTTCAGATTGATGCTGTCCAGCAGATTGAGATTAGCGTCCAATAAATGAAGTCGGTCATCCAGTGTTGCCACGGCGATGCGTGAGCCATCACAGGACAGTGCGAACGAGGTTGGTGCGCCTTGCAATCGTTGCTGCTGGATGGGCTCGTCCTTATTGCAATCGAAGTACATCAGCAAAGTCGGGCACTCGCAGTCACGGTATCTGCACCGTAAGACCAGCACTTTTGAATCATCGGGGGTGCAAGCGACAGCCCGACCTGAGTCGCCGAAACCAGGAAAAGAGAATGCCCACCGTTGAACGAGGTGGTTCTCACGAAGATCGTAAGCGACGATCTCTCTGTGAGACCGATCGCTGCACGATGAACCCTTGCAGAGAGGGTCTTCACGCGAACCGGCGGAATAAAGAGAATATCCATCGAGAGAAACGGTCAAAGCATCACACGAAGCATAGGGGCCATCGGTCTTTGTTGACTCGTGAAACCGCTTGTAAGTCGCTTTTGGGTTGAGACGTTTCGCTGACAGAGTCGTCCAATCTTTCTCGCAATCCGTGATGATTGTGAGGAGCAGTCGCTCACGATCCATCCCTTCTCCAAAAAGTCCCTGAGCATCAAGATCGGCCAAAGCCTGCATCGCAGCCTTGGCGAGAAGCACATAGCCAACATCTTCGTCGATCGTTTCAACGTGCGTTTCCATTAACGCATCGACGCTAGGAACGCGGTCGTCCAGTTCCGCAAAATGAGGCGAATCAGGAATTGAGTAGCGGAGTGCCTTCCGTGCGTCATCGAGCGTCTCTTCGTGGCCTTGTTCCAGGTGTCGCTTCGCAACTAGCGTCAGACTCTCTTCGGTGAGCACATGCGGGCCGAGATGAGGAATTGGCCCTCCTTCAATTCCGTAAAGAACGAAGGCATAGGGCGTGTGATCCGGGTGCTTCGTTCGCGAGTAAGCCCAAGCGTCGGACAAATCCTGCTTGAAGGCATCTCGAATTTGGGCTGGCTTGAGCTTTGGCGGATGTAGTGTAGGCATACGCAGACGCTATCCGTTGCATCGACAGAATCAAGGCAAACCACGTCGAGCATCGTTCATGACTTGAGATGCCACATTCGTATCAGCGCATCGCTTTCTTGGAATTCGTTCTCGCGTAGTTTCCAAAATCACTCAACCGCTTTCGATGAGAGCATTGTGTGATCTTCGCTTCGTCGCCACGATTCCTTCCCAATCTGGCTGCTGAGTCGTGGTCGGTTGAGATGCGAAATGTTTTCCAAGAGGACCGACCGAATGTCTGAGTCTGAGAACGATCCGTCGAGCGCGATCGTCGCCATGTTGGCGTTGAATTCTGAAACGATGCCGACGCCACAACACTTAGCGGATGCGTTGAAGCTGCGATTGCCGGACGGGCCGGCCCCTGAGCAAGTCGAAGGAGACGACGGTACGATCACGTTTCATCTCGGAGCATGGATCGCGGCGATCTCGCTGATGCCGGTTCCGATTGCGTGGAGCGAACTCGAAGGTTCGTGTGCGACGGCGTGGTGGTGGCCTGATGCCGCCGATGAGCTGCGTCAGCACAAGCAGCACATCATCGTCGCACTGATTGGCGATGCGGAAAGCCACCTGTCGCGGCACATCGTTTTGAGCCAGATGGTCGCGGCGGTTGCTTCGTTGACGGACACGGCTGGCGTGTATTGGGGCGCGGGTGGATTGGTCCATGAGCCGGCTGAGTTCATTGAACAATGCGACGAGCTCACGATCGAAAATTCCTTGCCGCACTTGTGGGTCGATCTGCGTGTCGAAGAGAACGACGATGGCTCGCTCTGCTTCTTTACGACGGGTCTCGAAGCGTTCGATCGACACGAAATGGAAATCGAACGGAGCGAGCAATCGGCGGAAGAAATTCTCGACTTGTGTTACTCAGTCGTGCATTACTTGATTTCATCCGGTGCCCAAATCCAAGATGGGGAGTCGGTCGGTCGCACGGGAGAAGAGCGAGTCCCGGTGACTCACAAGCCTTCCAAGTGGGATGCCGACCGAACCGTGTTGTCGCTTGAGTTTCATTAAGTCGTAATGGCAGAAAAAGTCGCGCGACTTGTTGTTTAACCGCAAGCCGCAGGCGTGCGCGTTTCGGAGTTGTCGCCAGGCAGCGCGCACAACTGCGGCTCGCAGTTAAACGATGTCTCCCGGTTTGAAAAACCGGGCTACGAGGTTGTTCTTCCTCTGTGCCGAAGGAAGTTATCCGATGCTGCGAACGTTGTTGTCACTCGCGGTGGTGCTTGTTGTCTTGCTCGCGAATCTCACGGCCTTCGCCGTAGACGGCCTGTCGGTATTGCCGACAGAACTCGTGCTGACAGGGCCGGAAGCTCGGCAGCGGTTGATTGTGGAGTCCGCTCGCGACGGACGCTTGGTGGGGCAAGTGACCGACGGAGTGACCTTCGAGTCATCGAACGACAAGGTCGCCAAGATCGAGAACGGCTTCGTGATTCCTGTCGGCAACGGACAGGTGGTTGTCACGGCGAAAGTGGGCGGGCAATCCGCCACCGCAAAGATCACCGTCGACAAATTCGATCAGCCGCACGTCTGGAGCTTTCGCAATCACGTGCAATCGGTGATGTCTAAGACCGGCTGTAATACGGGAGCCTGTCACGGCGCGGCGGCAGGAAAGGCGGGGTTCAAACTCTCGCTGCGCGGTTACGATCCCGACTCCGACTTCCGTACGTTGACTCGACAGGCTCGCGGACGGCGCATCGTTCCGGCCGATCCGGGCCGCAGCCTTGTCCTCACGAAACCGTCGGGCGCGATCCCGCACAAAGGGGGATTGAGGTTCGAAGTCGATTCGCTGGAGTACCGCGTCATTGCCGAATGGATTGCGGCGGGGCAACCGGCTCCGAACGAAGCCGATGCGCGGATCAGTCGTCTGGAAGTTTTGCCAGCCGCGTCGCAGCAGAAGAAAGGTGCGAGCCAACAACTCATTGTGCGCGCCCACTTCACTGACGGGCGAGCGGAAGATGTGACGCGCTGGTGCCGGTTCACGTCGGCAAATGCGACGGTCGCTTCAGTCGACGATCAAGGACTCGTGAAGATCATCGGCTTCGGCGAGGGAGCGATCAGTGCGTGGTATCTCAGTCAGAATGTGATCGCGACGGTCACCTCACCGTATGAGACGCCGGTCGATCCCGCAGTCTTCGCGAACGCCGATCGGAGCAACTTCATCGACGATCACGTCCTCGCAAAGCTGAAGAGTTTGAACATCCCGCCCTCGCCGAGAACCAGCGATTCGGAATTCATTCGCCGTGCGCACCTCGACACAATCGGCGTCTTGCCGACTGTCGATGAGGTGCGGGCTTTTCTGACGGACATCACGCCGGATAAGCGGGCTCGGTTGGTTGAGACCTTGTTGTCTCGGCCGGAGTTCGTCGATTACTGGAGCTACAAATGGTCGGACTTGTTTCTGCTGTCGGGTGAACGACTGCGTCCGCAAGCGTTGAATGCGTTCTCCGAATGGATTCGCAAAAACGTCGCCGACAACACCCCGTGGGATCAGTTCGCTCGCGAGATCGTCGTCGCTCGCGGCAGCACGTTCGACAACGGAGCGGCGAACTTCTACGCATTGCATCAAGACCCGCTCGACATGGCCGAGACGACCTCAATGGCATTCCTGGGGATGTCGATTCAATGCGCGAAGTGTCACGACCACCCGTTGGAGAAATGGACCAACAACGATTACTACGGCTTCGCGAGTTTGTTTGCTCGCGTGCGAGGCAAAGGTTGGGGCGGCGACTTCCGCAGCGGCGACGGACATCGAGTCATCTTCCTCGACGACGAGAGCGAACTCATTCAACCGCGTACTGGTAAACCGCAGCCGCCGAAGCCGCTCGACGGTCAAACGCTAGCATTCGATTCCGCCGCTGACCGCCGTGAGCAAGTCGCCAGTTGGCTCACTTCTCCGAGCAACCCGTACTTCAGCCGAGCGATCATCAACCGCGTCTGGGCGAACTTCTTCGGTGTCGGCTTGGTCGAGAAGGTGGACGATCTGCGGCTGACGAACCCGCCAAGCAATCCGGAGTTGTTATCCGCGCTGGCGGTGTATCTCACCGATGAGCAAGCGATGGGAGGCCGCCCCTACGACCTCAAGAAGCTCATGCGTTTGATCCTCACGTCTCAGGCTTACCAGCGCAGCAGTCAGACGACGAAAGGGAACGAACCCGACGAACGGTATTACTCGCGGTACTACCCGAAACGTCTCAAGGCCGAGGTGTTGCTCGACATCATGTCGCAAGCGACCGGCTCACCAACGCCGTTCAAAGATTTCCCCGCCGGTACGCGCGCGTTGCAGCTTCCCGACGTCAACATCGCGTCTGAATTCCTCAAGACCTTCGGCCGCCCGGAGCGTATCCTCACCTGCGAGTGCGAACGCTCCGACGAGCCGAGCATGACTCAAGTCCTGCACATCCTCAACGGCGAGACGTTGGTCCTGAAGCTGGAGGCGAAGGGGAATCACCTCGAAAAGCGACTCGAAGCGAACGCTCCGAACGAGTCCCTGATTGAAGACCTCTACCTCACAACGCTCTGCCGCTTCCCAACCGATGCCGAACGCTCGCGCCTGCTGTCGATCCTCGCGACGGCTTCGCCGGAGGAGCGTCGCCAAGCGACCGAGGATCTCTACTGGAGCGTCCTCAGCAGCAAAGAGTTCTTGTTCAATCGGTAGGTTTATCATGTCGCGTGATACTTCGATCCCCGGCTATCCGGAGTTGTACGATTGGCCCTTGCCACTGACTTATCCAGTTCGTATTTCGGGTTGCGGCTGGTATCGTGATGGCACCTACTACGTCGATCTGGAAGATGGAAGCGGCAGACGGCATTGCTTCTTTTTTGATCATTTTCTTGGACGACTTTGTTATGGCGAATTTGAAGATGACGAATTCGCGGCATTTCTTCGACCTGACAGCCGCTTTGAGGCAGAGGCATTTGCTCTTATCGAATCCTTGGCTCGTCAGTCAGAAATATTTGCCGAAGTTATTGAGCTTTTGGAGCATGCAAAAACCTGGACTCATCGCACGGTATAAATTGAATTCAATCAGATTGGCT
>JAYUFI010001140.1:0-1076 GCA_043738805.1 Planctomycetaceae bacterium
CCGTCACCGATAACCATGACGCCGACAGTCTCGGAGCACGCGAATTGGGGACTGGTGATCAACGTCAAAAGCTCGAAGGGGCGGTCGATCTGCGTTGGCGTCGAGTGCGTCGGCCTGTCGTCATCACCGGCGGTGAACTGACGCTCGATCAACTTGAATTACGCTACAACAAAGTCAGCAACTTCTACCAAGCTCCGGTGCAGATGAAGGCCAACGGCGGCGTCTTTTTGATCGACGACTTCGGTCGGCAGATTGTCAGCCCCAAAGATTTGCTCAATCGCTGGATCGTGCCGCTGGAAGAACGGATCGACTATCTCACGCTGATCACCGGGAAGAAGTTTGCGGTGCCGTTCGAGTTGTTGATCATCTTCTCGACGAATCTCGATCCGCACGAACTGGTCGATGAAGCGTTCTTACGCCGCATCCGACACAAGATTCGGATCGGTCCGCCCGATCGCGAGATGTACTCGCGGATCTTTCAGTTGGTTTGCGAGCAGCAGAAAGTGCCGTTTGATGAGCGGGCAGTCCAGTATCTCTTTACTAACCACTACGATCGTGGTCGCACGCCAAGATCGTCAGATCCGCGAGATTTGCTAGAGATTGCCCAGTCGATCTGCCGATTCCGAAATCAGCGATTTGCGCTTTCGCAGAAGTTATTGGAAGACGCGACGTCTCGGTTCTTCAACGAAGTATGAATCACCCGATATCCCGCCTGTACTCCTCACCCTCTCTCATTTCTTCAGATCACCAAATCTTCCGGCAACGCAGTCCGCGTCTCGCCGCAATCAATCCTCAACAAGTTCAATCGTGGGCTTGCCGACACGGAGGTGTGGCATGCAAAAAACTCACTGGGCCATCGTGGCGCTGATGTGTGTCGCACTCACGGGGTGCGCTTCATCGGGCAGCCGTTGGAATCCACTTGCAAAGAGTGATGATCACGATCGAGCCGTCGCTCGCCGAAAGCTGAAGGATCCTCGCAAACTCGACCTGGCTTATGCCAAATGGCAGGAGCAGATCGGCAACATCACCGAAGCCCGCGAACGTTATCAACGAGTCTTGCACGATCAGCCGCAATC
>JAYUFI010001141.1:0-3041 GCA_043738805.1 Planctomycetaceae bacterium
GTTGGGTGGCTGGGGTCGAGCAACGCGAGCCCCCAGCCACCCGAAACTTTGGCTGTGACAAAACACTAGGGCAGCGTTTGGACTTCGACAGACAAGACCGCCGGGAGGTCGCGGACGATCGCATCCCAACTGTCTCCACCGTTTGGCGACACATAAACCTGGCCGCCGGTTGTGCCGAAGTAGACACCGCCTTCATCGAGCGTATCGACAGCCATCGCATCGCGCAGGACGTTGACGTAGCAGTCTTGTTGCGGCAGTCCGTTCGTCAGCGGTTCCCAATCGTTGCCGCCGGTGCGGCTGCGGAAAACCCGGAGCTTGCCGTCGTGGACGTAATGCTCGGAGTCGCTCTTGATCGGCACGACGTAGACAGTGTCCGGCTCATGAGCGTGAACTTGAATCGGGAAACCAAAGTCAGTCGGCAAGTTGCCGCTGATGTTGGTCCACAACTCACCCGCGTTGTCGGTGCGCATGACGTTCCAATGCAACTGCATAAAGAGCACGTCAGGTCGCGACGGGTGCATCGAGATGCGATGCACGCAGTAGCCGATCTCAGCGCTCGGATCGGGAAGATACTTTGACTTGAGTCCGCGATTGATCGGCTTCCAATTGATGCCGCCATCGTCCGAACGAAACGCACCCGCCGCCGAGATCGCAATGTAGATGCGATTGGGATTCGTCGGATCGAGCAGAATCGTATGCAACCCCATGCCGCCCGCACCTGGTGCCCATTGGGAACCAGTTCCGTGACCTCGTAGTCCAGAGAGTTCCTTCCACGTCGTCGCCCCGTCCGTCGAAAGAAACAGCGCCGCGTCTTCGACACCCGCGTAGACCGTTTCCACATCGGTCAGCGACGGCTCCAGATGCCAGACGCGTTTGAACTCCCACGGATGCGGCGTGCCGTCGTACCACTGATGCGTGCCGGGGATGCCGTCGTAGACAAACTTGTTGCTCACTCCTGTCGGAAACGAACCCATTGCGGGCGGCGCTTCGCCACCCGGCTGCTCCCACGTCTTGCCGCCATCGTTGGAACGCTGAATGACTTGCCCAAACCAATCGCTGCATTGCGACGCATAAATCCGATTCGGATCAACGGGCGAGCCTTTCATGTGGTAAATCGACCAACCGGCGAAGTGCGGCCCGCTGATATCCCACTTCTCGCGTTTGCCGTCCGACGTCAGGATGAATGCACCTTTTTTGGTGCCGACGAGAACTCGAACTGCGCTCATTGTTTGCTCCTGTGATTTGATGGCGTCTGATGGCGGCGATCCCCGACCTCTCATCGCTAGCACGACGCGCAAGCGAGTGGTGGTATCCTAAGACCACTCGCTTGCGCGTCGTGCTGGCATAGGTAATTGGGTCGAGTGTGTAAAAAGTTGGCGGGCACTTTACGCACCGCCGTCGATTTTGCGAACGATCAAGTCAGCCAGTTTTCGCCCCGTGACGGAGAGCGGGTATTGCTCGAAGTCGGCAGGGGCAACCCACGCGCTGACGAGTTCGGTCGTCACTTCACGCGAGTCGTCACATTCCGCGTGCCAGCAATCGAGCGTGATGCGGTAACGTGTGACGCTGTGCTTAAGTTGCGTCAGTCGCTCGGTGAACTTCACTGCGATGCCGAAGTCGGTGATGAGACGTTGTTCGAGTTGCGCGAGGTCACTCCTCGGCGCAGCCGACGGGTACGTCGCCGTCATCGCTCCGCGTGACGAGCCGGTCGCTTCACGGCGGCGATTGCTTTTGGAACGTTTGCTTTTAGAAGGTGAGTCTGTTGAAGCGACCGGCTCATCACGCGGAGCGTGATGGCGACGTAGCGGCGGCAGATCAAATCTTGGAAAATCCCACAGGCCGGCCCAGCGGGCTCCTTCGGGGCGACGAATTAGCAGGAACTTACCGCGTGATTCGATCGCGATACTCGCTTCATGAAGCGAGGTGATCTCTGGCCGTCGAGCGGCTTGAGGAATCTCAGCCTGAGTCTGTTCGGCGAGTGCTCGGCAACACGCAGCGACGGGGCAATCGTCACAACGCGGATCAGTCGGAGTGCAGACGGTCGCGCCCAAATCGGTCAGTGCTTGATTGAACTCGCCCGCCGCTTTCGTCGGCACGAGCTTCTCCGCGAACGACCAGAGCAATCGCTGACCGACCGTTGATCGCGGGTCATCTCGATAGCCGAGCAATCGGCTGTAAAGCCGCAACGTGTTCGCTTCGACGATCGGAGCCGGTCGATCAAACGCAAACGAGACGATCGCACCCGCCGTGTAACGACCGATGCCAGGAAGTTGCAGCAACTCTTCAACGGTCTCCGGAAACGCACCGCCGCGTTCGACAATCGCCCGCGCGGCTCGGTGCAGATTGCGTGCTCGGCTGTAATAGCCCAAGCCTTCCCACAGCCGCAGCACCTCTTCCTCATTGGCTGCAGCGAGCGTGGCGACGTCCTGAAAAGGTTCCAGGAACCGTTCGTAGTACGGCTTCACGGCCACGACCGTCGTTTGTTGCAGCATGATCTCGCTGATCCAAACCTTGTATGGATCGCGACAGTTTCGCCACGGTAGATCGCGCCCATGTTGAGCGTGCCAACGTTTCAAGCTCTGCCGAAATCGGCGCAGCCACGGAGCGGTGATATCAGCCAGTGGGTCAGACATGGTCGCAGTGTGGCGAATGCGTTCGCGCGCGGACAGGAAACAACCATGACGACCGAGGCTGTCGGAAACAGGGACACCATCAAATAGATTGGCCAGTAAATCCCAAGTTTCAAATTCCAATGCCCAAAGAATGACCAAATCCAAAATCCCCAAGGGCATGATCTAACACTCAATGCGTGAATCGCACTTGGCTCCAATGTTCCTGCGCTAACGAATTCGCAATCGCCGTCCTTGATGCGTTCTTCTTCATCCGCAGTCCGGTTCTGCTATCCGCAGGCAAAAATCCTTTTCAAAAACTTCCCACGGATAGCAAGGCCGAACTGCGGATGAACCACACGGAGTTGATGGCGCTTTGGCTGATCGATCAATTCGATCGACTGATTGATGTGTCGAGCGGTGCTGGCCGAT
>JAYUFI010001142.1:0-8018 GCA_043738805.1 Planctomycetaceae bacterium
GACGCTTCGCACGCGATGAATTCAAAGCCGTGTGAAGCGCCCGCCCTCGCTCACGCTTCGGGTTACTAAATTTCGGCAAGGTCGTTCCATGAAGACATCCGCCATTCGTAGCCTGCGTCGTAAGCTCGCGGCTGATCAGCCGACCTTTGGTTTGTGGATCACGCTCGAATCACCCAGCATTACCGAGATGGCAGTCGCGCTCGGTTTGGACTGGGTTGTCATCGACGCCGAGCACGGGCATCTCGATTGGAAAGAGATCATCGAGCATCTGCGGGCGACGGTTCGTAGCGAGACTGTCGCGTTAGTTCGGCTGGAAGAACTCAACGCGGGCCTGATCAAGCGAGCGTTGGATATCGGCGCGGACGGCGTCGTCATCCCCTGGATGGAATCGGCGGAGCAGCTCAAACAGGCCATCGCGTTTGCTCGGTATCCGATCGAAGGAATGCGCGGCATCGGTGCCGAACGAGCGACCTGCTGGGGCCAATGCTTCGTCGAGCACACATCCGAAGCGAACGAGCATGTTCTCGTCGTGCCGATCATCGAATCGGTCAAAGCGATCCGACAAGTTCCGATGATGAGCCAAGTGGACGGGACCGAGTTGTTCTTCTTCGGCCCGGCGGATTTCTCTTCGACGGCTGGATATCGAGGTCAGTGGGAAGGCCCAGGCATCGCCGATCAGATTTTGCAGATCAAGGACACGCTGCGCAGCGCCGGAAAGAACTGCGGCGTGATCGCGACGAGCCCAGAGAATTTGCTCGAACGGCAGAAACAAGGCTTCCGCATGATCGGCGTCGGGATTGACTCCGGGCTGTTGCTGCGATCGTTGCGAGCCACGTTGAACGTCGTCGGCCGCGATCGTCCGATTCAGGCGTCGTTTGAGCCGACCACGTTGAAGACTGTTGCCGCACCGTTGGCTCGACCGCCGGAATCCATGCGGCCTGATCGCCCCGAAGTGATGAACGCAGTCGGTTCGAGTCCGCAAATAGAGATCAGTCGCGGCGTGAATTTTGAATGCCTCGTCGGCTCGCACAACAAGGCGAAGAAGCTGACGACTGGCTTCGTGACGTTCGCTCCAAGTGCTCATTTGCCGTATCACTCGCACACCTTCAGCGAGTCGATCACGTTGCTGAGCGGGACCGCAACGGTCGAGGTCGAAGGCCGCAGCTACACGCTGCAAAAGATGGACAACATCGTGATCCCAGCAGGACTCGCCCATTCGGCCCGCAACGTCTCGGCAGCGGAACCGGCGGTCTTTCACATCGCGATGGCCAGCGATACTCCCAGCCGAACATTGAGCAACAAGTTCTTCTCGCGTCGCACAATGCCAGACAATTCACAAGGCGTTCCCGGTGCCGAACGAGTCAATCGCTTTGCGACGGCAAAACGATTCGCGGCTGGACCGAACACCGAATTCATCGACTGCTTCAATTCCGACTTGATGCCCGGCCTCGAAATGAGCGGTGGTTACGGACTGTTTCATCCGACCGGTCGCCTCCCCGCGCACGTGCATGATTTCGACGAATCAATCTGCATCATTTCCGGAACCGCAACATGTGTGGTCGAAGGCCGCCGCTACTCAATGAGCGATGGGGCAACCGCCCTGCAACCTCGCGGTCGCGTGCATTACTTCATCAACGATTCGCAAAGCACGATGGAAATGCTCTGGGTCTACGCCGGGCCGAAGCCGGAACGAATCATCGTCGATGAACACTGCGCAACCGTGGAAGGTAATCCGTGGCGATAAGTAATCCGCCAGAGCCAGGCACCTCGTCGCTAATCTCCGTGTCCTCAGTGTTGAAATCTTGAAACACTGAGGCACAGAGGACACGAAGACTTTCATTGGACTGCTTGGCGGAAAGCTCGACTTATTTCCAAAACTGCCACCATTTTCTCTCCCTTCGTTTGGCGGCCTTTGCAGCTATTTCGCGATCGAATTCCTGATCAATTTGAAGATAGCTCTCTATGAATGCGGCTAAGGTCGGTGCTTCCTCATAAGGGCCACCACCCTCGATCGAGATCGCAAAAACAGGCGAATGCGATATGGTCAAATCGAGAAAAAAGGAACACTCGCCACCATCATGGCCGAACACAAACCAATGAATTGGCGATGCTTCGCCATTCCATTCGCATTCTCGGCTAAGGATATTCATTTCAATGACCCGATCCGCATCATTGGGGAGGGCGTAGTCTGCGAGTGAAGAATCAGGTGCAAAGGGATATGGACACACGGCTTCGCGGTACTCGCGCGGAAGTGAAATGTTCAAAATGTGTTCGATGCGATTTAGGTCTAACTCGGTCATGGCGTTCTTACGAAGTTGAGTGACTGGAAGAAGGACGAATCGAATGCTGGTATTTTGCGAAAACAATCTTTCGGAGCAAACGGGAAATGAATTCTTTCCGAGAAACGTTTCGTGTTGCACTGACCGCAGACTTCTACGACGCAAACGGAAACACCAAGTACCGCGACATCGGCCTTGATCGACTGCAATCGCACAGCGGCATCGAAGTCAGTCGCCTTGCCGAACATTGTGCTGAGATCGGAGCGGATCAGCTTGCCGATGCGAACGGTGTGATTGTGCTCGCGTCACGAGTGACGGCTCGCAGTTTGGAGTCGAACGAAAATCTGTTGGCGATCGGTCGCTTCGGTGTCGGCTATGACAGCGTTGATGTTGCGGCCTGTACGGCGGCGGACGTGGCGTTGTTTATCACGACAGGCGCGGTCGATCATTCGGTCGCTGAGGCAACCGTCGGCTGGATGCTCGCGTTGACTCACCATGTGCGGGTGAAAGACACGCTCGTTCGCGAAGGGCGTTGGGATGATCGCAGTCATTTCATGGGGACCGAACTCCGCGATCGCACGCTGGGGATTGTCGGCTTCGGCGGGATCGGTCAAGCCGTTTTGAAAGTGCTGTCCGGCTTTGGCATGAACACGCCGCTGGTCTTCGATCCGTTCGTGCCTGCTTCGGTTATCGCCGAATCGGGTGCGAAACCGGTGCCGCTCGACGAGTTGTTGGCTCAGTCGGACTTCATCTCGTTGCACTGTCCGCTCAATGACCAGACTCGAAACTTGATCGGCACTCGCGAGCTGTCGTTGATGAAGCCGACGGCCTATTTGCTCAACACCGCGCGCGGCGGCATCGTTGAGGAAGAAGCGTTGTTCGCCGCGTTGTCTGAGCGACGAATCGCGGGAGCGGCACTCGATTGCTTTGTCGATGAGCCGCTCACGAGTCCGCCGCGCTGGGGACAGCTCGACAACGTTTTGTTGGCTCCGCATTCGATCGCATGGACCGACGAACTCTTCCGCGACATCGGCAGGTCCGCGTGCCAAGGGATGCTCGATTTGGCGAACGGTCGCCGACCTCGCGGAGTGATCAATCCGGAAGTGTTTGATCGACCCGGATTCCAAGCCAGGTGGGAACGGTTGCAACGTCGATCAGTCACTCCGGAACTGGAGTCTTCCTGTTTCCGTAGCCCGGTTTTTCAAACCGGGCGAGCAAGAACCGCCCGGTTTGAAAAACCGGGCGACAGAGATGGAAACATGACACCACGACTCATCGCACTTCCCAACCAAACGCTCGCAGCGATCACAGCGAACGAGTATTTGCGAACAACGCCAGTGGTCTGCATTCATGGAATCACATCGAACGTTGATCTCTGGGAGCGGACGTTGCCAGAGTCGATCCGCAACGGTCGGCGTTGGATTTCGCTCAGTCTGCCGGGGCATCATCCGTCGCAGATTGATCTGCAACAGATCAACTCACGTGCCTCGATCACAGCCGCAACATGGGCTGGTTGGTATGAGCAAGCGTTGTCGCAACTGGTCGGTGATGAGCCGGTGGATGTGGTCGGTTGGTCCACGGGCGGGTTCACCGGGTTGACGTTGTCCGCTCATTATCCGCAGCGAGTTCGAAGCTTGCTGAGCATTTCTGGTTTCACGAGTGGACGTTGGCTCGGATGGTTGGGATTGTTTCAGCGGCTCAGCTTGAGCGCGTTCACGCGTTGGGGCGTACAACTCGGAATTGGTGCAGTCGGTCAGCAGCGCTGGCTGTTTGATCGACTGATGGCGACAGCGATCGGCGATTATGCGGCGTTTCAAGAGTCACCGTTGCGCGAGTCGATCATGCAGGATTGGTTTCGCGCGTATGCGAACCATGACCCGTGTGTGATGACCGAGTTGTTCCGAATCATCTCGCGGTTGGATGCGACGGACTGCCTCGGCCAAATTCAGTGCCCAACGCTCATCTGTGGCGGCGAGTTGGACCCGTACATTCCCGCTTCTCAAACTCGACGGATCGCCCAGCGTGTTCCGAATGCCGAGTTGGTGCTCTGGCCGAAAGCGGGACATCTCTTCTTCGCGGAGCGAACGCAGGAGTTCCATGAGTTGTTGACGAGGTGGCTCAAACGCTGAGCCAGTTTGTTTAACCGTACGCCGCAGGCATGCGCGTTTTGAAACGCGCGTGCCTGCGGCGTGCGGTTAAACGATTCACTCAGGATCGCGTGAGGGATCAACGAAAATCACGATTGCTGAAGAACGAAGGCATCGGGTCCAGACCCTCCCTCCTTCAACAATCGTGATTCGTTGTGGTCGCTCACCTTTCAGTTCAGCTTGGCGAGGATCGTCGGGCTGAGCTGGAACGTCTCTTTGATTTCTCCGGCGGCTCCGGTCACGGTGTCGGTCCCTTGATTGCCTGCGACGGTGTCGGTGCCACCTTGGCCATCGACCACGTCGTTGCCGTTTCCACCGAGGAGTGTATCGCGACCGGCACCACCTTTGAGCGTGTCGTTGCCGTCATCTCCCAGAAGGATGTCGTCGCCATCGTTGCCCAAGATGAGATCATTGCCGTCACCGCCAGAGATCAGATCGTTGCCGCTGTCGCCGAAGATTGTGTCGTTGCCATCGTCACCGAGGATCGTGTCATCGCCGTTGCCACCGTTGATGATGTCGTCGCCGTGATTGCCGTCGATGCGGTCGTTGCCATCTTGGCCGTCGAGCGTGTCGTTGTCGGTGCCGCCATCAAGCGTGTCGTCACCCGCGCCACCCAGCAGGCTGTCGTTGTCCGATCCGCCGGAGAGGCTGTCGTTGCCGTCCATCCCGTTAAGTGCATCGTCGCCGTTGAGTCCGATGAGTGTGTCATCTCCAGACCCGCCATTAATGACGTCGTTCAACAGACCGCCCGTCAGACTGTCGTTGCCATCGCCGCCATCAATCGTCGATGGGCCGGTCCCGCCGTCGATCACATCGTTACCGGCACCGCCAGACATTGTATCGTTGCCCGCTCCGCCGTTGATCGTGTCATCGCCGCCATTGCCGAGGATCGTGTCGTTGCCGTCGCCACCGAACAGTGATTCGCCGCTATCCGTGCCAACCAACAAATCGTTCCCCACGCCACCAATCAATTGCAGTCGAATATCGCTGATCCCGGCCCCGGCATCGGCGATGATTCGATCGTTACCGTTGCCGCCATCTAAACGAAGCTCCGTCGGAGCGACTCCGGTCAAGTCATGCAACGCGAGGCGATCGTTCCCCCCCAACCCCAGGACTTGAACTCGTTCGATATCGCTCTCGATCGCTTGCAGTGTCGAACCGGATGTGATCGTGAGCTTCTTCGTTGTACTTCGACCAACGTCGATCAGATCTTGTTTCGTCGTGCCTCGGAACTCAACGGTGTCAGAGCCCTCGTTGCCGTTGAGCAGATCAATTCCGTCTGTGATCGTGGCAATCAATAGATCGTTCCCCGCGTTGCCGAACATGGTGTCTTTGCCCGCTCCGCCACGAATCGTGTCGTTGCCGAGCCCGCCGTTGATCGAGTCGTCGCCGTTACCGCCGAGGATATTGTCGCGACCATCGCCGCCGTCGATCGTGTCGTTACCAGCGCTGCCGTTGATGAGATCGTTCCCGTCGCGACCGATGAGCACATCGTTGCCATCACCACCGATCAGCGTGTCACCACCGAACGGATTCGCTCCAGGAACACCCGACAAATCAAACGCGAAGTTATCAATCGAGAAGCGATCGCCGTCAGCGATCAACGCGCCAATCGTGAAGTCCACGACGACACGGCTGACTGCCGTTGTGCCGGTGTAACCGAACGAGCCTTCTGCGGTTCCTTGCAATGAACTCAGCACGACCGTCGAAGTCGAGATGATGTTCAAGCTCGCATCGTACAGCGTCACCTGCGCTCCATTCACAACGAGGTTGTTGACGTTACGAGCGACCGCGAAGGAAATGTTCGTTGCCGGTGACGCAAAATCGACGGTCAAGACACCCGACGTACTCCCTTCCAACACGGGACTGGCCAATCCCACTGTCGAGCCGATCGCCGGACCATTCACCGAGCCGAACGTCGCGTCGGTCGAATCAAGACCTCCCACCTTGAAGTCAAACAAAGCACCCTTCACCGAAACTCCGTCCGCTGGTCGTGGTGTGAGTTCATCGAAGGTGATGTCTGTGTTCGGTTGAGCGGCCGCTGCGGAGGTGGCATTCGAGGTGTTGTTGTTTGTTGTCGAGTTACTCGTGGAAACAAGCGCGACCGGAGCCAATGGCTTGATGAGCCGCGGAGTCGTCTTCGGCAGCAACCAATGTCCTTGTTGCAACGAACTGCTCACTCCGGCAGCGGCGAGTGCTGCTGAGTTGCTCGTCGTTGTCGTACTTCCCAAAGTGGGTGGCGTGTATTGATCCGCTTGGCTGAAATCAACCTGATATCCCAGATCGGCCATCGACGCGATCGTAACGCGACTCAAGGGATTACTGTTCGCGTTGAGTACGCTACTCATCAACTCGTTGCCGAACTTCGATTCTCGCCAGTGAGCGTCAGCGGAACCCGCTCCGCCGACATTCTCGACGGGCACATTCGGTTCAGACGTGTTAAACCGGCTATCGTATTCGGCGGTCGCTTGAGATCCCAGGAAGCGCGGATTCGTCGTTCCGGCTCCAACCAACAAGCCTCGCTGTGCCCAGATAGTGCCGAAACCCAAAGCATGTCCCAGTTCACGCAGAATCGTGTCTTGCAACTGCCCACTGGTTTCCAGTTGAGCCAAGTCCGCCGAATCAATGTCGATCGTCACAAGTGCGGGCAACATCGTCGCGTCTTGTCGTTGCACGTTGATGACGGTCTGCCCCAGCGTTCCGCCGATGCCGTCAATCGGATGCACATTCACATTCACAACCAAATCGTCGATCGTTCCTGTGCCCGGCACAACGACGTCTGGCAAATCGCCCGTGATGACCGACTCCCATTTTGTTGCGGCACTGTCGAATTCGGCTCGCTCGTTTGTGGTGACTGAAGACGGCAGATTGAGCACAATGCTGAACTGGCTCGGAGTCGTGATCGGCGATCCCAACGTCCCGATGTCATCACCGCCAAACGCCGAAACGGCGAACGGTAGTGTCAATGATTTCTGCAATTGACCACTACGATTGAAAATGTCGAGCGACGTCAGTGAACCGAATGCCGATGAGCCGACGACATGGTTGCCACCCAAGAAGATCAAATCATCGACGACACCGACACCAGCATAAGAGCCCGCAGACGGGGTCTTCGGTGAGAAAGTATTCGTGATCAAGCCCGTGACCGGATTGATTTCGACAACCGAACGTCCTCCCGCCACCGTGGCGACCAAGCGATCAGGATTGAGTATGCCCGCCAGTCCGCCGAGCAAATTCGTTCCTGGATTGACCGCGTTGACGTCAAGCACGCTCGTCACGCCATTGATCGTCGGATCAAACGTCAGGATTTGATCATTGAAGGAATCTTGGATGTAAATTTTCCCGTCCAAAGCGGCGAGCCCGTCGTATCGCTGATTACTCGGTCGCGGAATCTCCGTTGCGTGAATGACAACGCCCGTGTCCGGATTCAATTCAAACAAGATGTTCGTGCCGAAGCCGTTCAAGAAGTACAAACTCTTGCCATCGAAGGCCAACGCGTCGCCACTGGCATTGATCGGTTCGGGAGCCGCGAAGCGATTGAGTTGGAGTCCCGTGACCGGATCGAGTTCCACGATCGCGTTCTTGGTATCGT
>JAYUFI010001143.1:0-8017 GCA_043738805.1 Planctomycetaceae bacterium
GTCGAAGCACATGCCGAACGGGTTGACCTGCCCGTGCGTGAAATGCTCGATGCGGCTGCCGTCCATGCGGAAGCGGAACGTGTTGCCCGACGACATCTCGACGACGTGCCCGTCCTTGCCGGCGACCTTGCTGATGTTGTTGAACCCGTGGCAGGCGTAAATCCAACCATCGAAGCCGCGCCGAAACGCGTTGCACATGCCGTGAGTGTCCCGCTCGTAGCCGAACGGGCCGTAGAGCTTGATCCGCTCGTCGCAGACGTCGTCGCCGTCGGTGTCGCGCAAATCCCAGATGTAGGGGATGCTGTAGACGATCGCCCCTTGAATCGTCTTGCCGGTCGTTTCGTCCTTGCGGCTGGGATAGGGGTAGATGCCGATCGGGATGTTGAGCCCATCGGCAAACGTGATGATCTTGTCCGCTTTGCCGTCGCCGTCGGTGTCTTGCAGGATCTTCACGCTGTCTCGCGCCGGCTTATCGAGCGGCGCGGCCCACGGGTACTCCAGCGAGTCGGTGATCCACATCCGGCCCCGTTCGTCGAAGGCCATGTTCATCGGCTTGAAGATGTCCGGCTCGGAGGCGACGAACTGCACTTCAAACCCCTCCGGCACCTGCAACGCTTTTTGCTCGTCCTGCGGTGAGAGCGCGTCGGTCGGTCGCACACCGGCGGCGAATGGGTCTTGAGCAAACAGCAGCGGCGATGCCAGTAACACCCAGCCGAGGATCAGTCCAAGTCGTTTCATGAATCATCTCTTTTCATCGAACTGCGATACGTAGCCGTCACGCGGCGAGCGTGTGATTTATTCGCCACCGGCCTCGCGTCGGTGGTTCCCGCGCTTCTGCACTACTCGATGTCATCGAGAAGACTCAGGTCAGTCGTAGTGCAAAAGCGCGGGAACCACCGAGATGAACTCGGTGGCGTCTGGTAATCACAGCTTCGGAGCGTGTTGGCTACGTAGAATCTCGCCGCCTTGATTGCAACTCAAGGCTCCAGGCAGTGTCTGGATTTCAGACAGACACACTGGTTTGCTACTCTGTCGGGCGTTGGAAATCTCAACGTAGTTGATCGTCGCCGAAAGTTGGCGGCGGTTTGCGCGGAAAGGGCATTGTTATGAGTGGCTGGCGCTCGCTGTTATTGTCCGGAGTGATGTTGTCGGTCGCAGGTTCGGGTTGGGCTGCTGACCCTGCTCCGTTGCCGGAGGTGGTCGAGTTCAATCGGGACATTCGCCCGGTGTTGTCGGAGAACTGCTTCTTCTGTCATGGGCCGGACAAGAACAAGCGGAAGGCCGACCTGCGGCTCGACACGGCCGAAGGCTTAGTCGGCAAAGAGGGGAAGCCAGGAACCGCCATCCCCGGCAAGCCGACGGAGAGCGAACTGTTTCGGCGGATCACATCGAATGACCCGGAAATAAAAATGCCGCCACACGACAGCGGCAAAGAACTGACCGCTCGCGACATCGCGCTGCTGAAGAAGTGGATCGAGCAGGGAGCGAAGCACGAAGGACATTGGGCTTTTTTGCCGATCAAATCTCAAATTCCAAATCCCAATAAATCTCAAATTGATGTCTTCGTGCTCGACGCTTTGACGCAACAAGGATTGAAACTCAAGCCGTCTCCCGAGGCGGATCGGATCACTTTGATTCGGCGGTTGAGCTTTGACTTGATCGGTCTGCCGCCGACGCCGGAAGAAGTCGCGGCGTTCGTGAAGGACACTTCGGCAGACGCTTACGAAAAGCTCGTGGACCGGTTGCTCAAGTCGCCGCACTTTGGCGAGCGGTCGGCAATGTGGTGGCTCGATCTGGTGCGCTACGCGGACACGGTCGGCTATCACGGCGATCAGGACATGAGCGTCTCGCCCTTTCGGCAGTACGTCGTCGACTCGTTCAATGCAAACAAGCCGTTCGATCAATTCACGGTCGAGCAACTCGCGGGAGACTTGCTTCCGAATCCGACGCGCGAGCAGTTGATCGCGTCGGGCTACAACCGGCTGGGGATGATGAGTGCCGAAGGTGGCGTGCAAGACAAGGAGTACCTCGCGAAGTACATCGCCGAGCGAGTGCGTAACGCGACCGGCACGTGGTTGGGAATCACGCTCGGTTGCGCCGAATGCCACGATCACAAGTTCGACCCGCTGACGCAGCGCGACTTCTATCGGTTCGAGGCGTTCTTCGCGGACATTCAAGAACGGGGCCTGTATTCCGGAGCGAACGCCGATGGCAACTGGGGGCCGTTCGTCAAAGTCCCGGACGCCGATCAAGAAGCCGCGTTGAAGAAGCACGATCAAGAAATCGCCGACACCAAAAAACTGTTGGAAAATTCGACTCCCGAACTCATCGCCGCTCAGGCCGCGTGGGAGAAATCGCAAGTGGCGTGGACCGTGCTCAAGCCGGAGGGCATGACGTCTGCCGAAGGAGTCACGCTCACGGTGAAGGACGACGGTTCGATTCTCGCGAGCGGCAAGAATCCGGCGACCGACACTTACACGCTCGTCGTGAAGAACCCGCCGAAGGGGATCACCGCGTTTCGGCTCGAAGTTTTGCCCGATGATTCGCTTCCCAAGAAAGGTCCAGGCCGCGCGGGGAACGGCAACTTTGTGCTCAGCGAGTTCACCGTGAAGCACATCGTCGGTGAGACGGTTGAAGAGAGTGTCGTGTTGCAGAACGCGACCGCGACTTACGAACAAACCGGCGCGCCTGGCACCAATCCGTATGGAAAATGGGCCGTCGCAGCAGCAATCGACGGCGATGCGAAAGGGAAAACGTGGGGCTGGGCGATCATGGAAAAAGTCGGTCAGCCGCAGACTGCCGTGTTTGAAACCGTCAGCGACATCGCCGGAGGTGAGAGTTCGACGCTGTCGATCTCGCTGCTGCAAAACCTCGACAATCCGCAGCACACGATCGGCCGCTTCCGCATTTCGGTGGCGACTTCGCCGCGACCGATCCGAGCCGGCGAAACTCCGCCGCCGAACGTTGCGGCTCTGTTGGCGGTTGCCGCCGATCAACGCAACGACGCGCAGAAGAACGAACTCGCCGTTTACTTCCGCTCGATCGCGCCGGCTCTGGATGCGGCTCGCAAGCAACTCGCCGAACGCGAGAACGCTCGCAAGGATTTGGACGCTCGCATTCCCAGCACACTCATCACCGCCGCAGTCCAACCACGCATGGTTCGCATTTTGAAACGCGGCAACTGGATCGACGAAAGCGGCGAGGAAGTGACCCCCGCGTTTCCCGGTGTCTTGTCATCGCCGTCGCTCGAAGTTCCGACGCGGCTGACACGACTCGACCTCGCCAAGTGGATCGTCTCGAAAGAGAACCCGCTGACCGCTCGCGTCTTCGTCAACCGCGTTTGGAAACAGCTTTTCGGAGCGGGCCTTTCGCGCAAGCTCGACGATCTCGGAGCCCAAGGAGAATGGCCGAGTCATCCGCAACTGCTCGACCATCTCGCCACGCAATTCATCGACTCCGGCTGGGACGTGAAGCAGATCATCAAGACCGTCGTGATGAGCGGCACGTATCGGCAGACGTCGAAGGTGGAGGGTTCGACGTCAGCCTCGACCCTCGACCCTTACAACCGCTGGCTCGCGCGGCAAGGACGTTTCCGCATCGATGCCGAATTGGTTCGCGACAACGCGCTGGCGATCAGCGGCCTGTTGGTCACGAAGCTCGGCGGCAAGAGCGTCAAGCCGTATCAACCGCCGGGTTACTTCGCGTACCTCAACTTCCCGGCGCGCGAATGGCAGAACGACACGGGAGAGAACCTGTATCGGCGCGGCCTCTACACGCACTGGCAACGGCAATACCTGCATCCGAGCTTGCTGGCGTTCGACGCGCCCAACCGCGAAGAATGCACCGCCGACCGAGCCCGTTCAAACACGCCGCTGCAATCGCTCGTGCTGCTCAACGATCCGTCCTACGTCGAAGCCGCGCGAGCGTTCGCCGAATTGATTGTGCGACACGGCGGCTCAACTTCGCGCGACCGCTTGAACTTCGCGTTCCGCCGAGCCGTCTCACGCGACATAAAACCCGCCGAAGCCGAAGTCCTCGAACGCCTGCTGCAAACACATCTCGACGAGTACAAGTCGGACGCGACCGCCGCCAACGAACTGCTTTCCGTCGGAGCGCGACCGATCCCGACCTTTCTCGACAAACCCGAACTCGCCGCCTGGACGAGCATCGCACGCACAGTTTTGAATCTGCACGAGACGATCACGCGGAATTGACCAACAAGTCCTTGAAAATGAAACGCCATGACGTTCCCCACCAAGCCGCTCAATCAAAAGGCGTATGGCTCGATCGGGCATTTGCCGAACAGTCGGCTGGGGCCGGGGGATCATCGAGTTCCCGACGGGCAAGCGAAAATTTGTTGCGTGAAGACTCGCGACAAGCACGATCGGATCATCGTTCAAGAGAAGCTCGACGGCTCCTGTGTGGCGGTGGCGTTGTTGGACGGCGTGCTGGTCGCGCTCGGTCGAGCGGGGCATCCGGCGATCTCGTCGCGGTACGAACAACATCGGCTGTTCGACCAATGGGTGCGGATGCACGAGAACCGCTTCCGCGCGGTGCTGCGTGAAGGAGAGCGGATCGTCGGTGAATGGCTCGCGCTGGCTCACGGCACGAAGTACGACCTGTCAGACCGCGAGCCGTTCGGAGCGTTCGACATCATGACCGGCTCGACTCGGTTGGTCTTCGACGAATTCACCGCACGAGTTCAGGGCGTGTTCGAGACCCCGCACCTGTTGCACGACGGCGGCCCAATTTCCGCCGAAGCGGCGTTGGCTCGCCATGAAACCCTGCGCTGGCCCTGCGAGGAACTCGAAGGAGTCGTCTATCGCCTCGAACGCAAAGGGGAAGTTGAGTTGCTCGCCAAATACGTCCGCCCCAACAAAATCGACGGCAAATACCTCTCCGACATCAGCGGCCAACCCGACGTGTGGAATTGGCGACCGAATTGGTAAAAGATGCCACGTGAATAAAGCATTGATTTCGTTACGAGATGCCACTCTGAAAGAGTTGGCGGCTGGATGACTCTGAACTGTCCACGATTTTGAACGGCATTGAACAACGAGTTTATTTCGACATGGCTTCTCAGAATTCTGTTAGCCGTTGGCGAGGCGAAGACCTCGGCCAGCCGATTCCTCACGAACGGCACGCGGTGTCGGTTTGCTTGCCGAGGTGGCGCGATAACGTCGGATACGAAGAGGGAGATCAGGCCGTCATCGGGGCGATGCGGTGTGGGTATCCGCGCTTCTTCATTCATCCGGACACCGTGCGGTTGTTTGCGGAGTGTGAGCGGCGGGTGGCTCGGCCGGGGGAATGTGCGATGGTGTTTCCGTCGGAGCGAGTCGCTCGGCGGTGTGCGGAGTTTGTGTGTCGCGAGACTTCGGCGGCGGTGCGAGTGGCCTCGTGTTTTGACGATCGCGTTTTTGCCGTCGTGATGCCGAGCGGCGTTCGCGAGACGGCGAAAATGTTTTGGCAACATGCGGGGGAGATTGTGCCGTCGCGACTGGCGGTTGCGCTGTTGGAGGGATGCGGGGAGATTGGAGGCTCGGCCTCGCGCCATGACTCTCTGCCCGTTCTTGCCCCTCTCCCTAACCCTCTCCCCGGAGTACCGGGGCGAGGGGACAGGGCAGTGCGCGGCGCTCTTGAGAAATTGTTGCTGCGGGAGCGTGTGGGTGCGTTGCAGGGCTGCTCGGCGGACGACGTCTATTTGTTTCCGTCGGGGATGGCGGCGATCTTTATGGCGTATCGGCTGTTTCAACGACTGCGACCGGAAGGTCGGAGCGTGCAATTTGGGTTTCCGTATGTCGACAACTTGAAGGTGCAGCAGCAGCTCTCGCGCATTCGTCCGGCGGAGAACGCGGTTGTGTTTTTTCCGCGCGGTTCGGAGGCGGATGTTGCCGAGGTGGCGCGGCTGGCGGGCTCGGAGCGGCTGCTTGGTTTGTTTGTGGAATTGCCGGGGAATCCGCTACTGGGGAGTCCCGACGTGTCGGCGCTCAGCGAGCTTTCTTTACGGCATGACTTTCCGATGCTGATCGACGACACGCTGGCGGCGTGCGTGAATCTCAACACGCTGCCGGTGGCGGATGTCGTGGCGACGAGCCTCACGAAATACTTTTCCGGTGGGGGAAATGTGCTGGCCGGTTCGTTGGTGCTCAATCGCGAGCGGCCTTACTACGAACGGCTGAAGAGTCTGCTGGCCGAAGAGTTCGAGGACATTTTTTACGGCGAGGACGCGATCGTGCTGGAACGCAACTCGCGCGACGTCGCCGAGCGGATTCCGCAGATCAACAGCAACGCGGTGCGGCTGTGCGAGTTTCTCGCCGAGCGGCCGGAAGTCGCGAATGTCTTTTATCCCGCGCGAATTGATCGCGCGAATTACGAACGGCATCTTCGTCCGGGAGGCGGGTACGGCGGACTGTTCTCGGTGGTGTTACGCGACGCGGCGGCGAAGACCGAGCGGTTTTACGACGCGCTGCAAATCGCCAAAGGACCGAACCTCGGCACCAACTTCACGCTCTGCTGTCCGTTCACGCTGCTGGCGCATTATCGCGAACTGGATTTCGTGGAGAGCTGCGGCATCTCGCGGTATCTCGTGCGCGTGTCGGTGGGACTGGAGGACTCCGACTGGCAAATCGAACGGTTTGCGAAAGCGCTGCGTGCGTGAAGGGACAGCGGTGAGAAACCCGAAGCGTGAGCGAGGGCGGGCGCTTCAAGACGCGATGAAGATGAATCCGGAGTCCCGTGAAGCGATCGCCCTCGCTGACGCTTCGGGTTACTGGTGAGGCTTGTCGATTGAGGACGTGATTCACCACACTGGTCCAGCTTCTCGATCACTCCACTTTTTAGCCAACAGCCGCGAGGTCAATCATGACTCTGCCCACGAACATCGCTCGCCGATCGTTTTTGCAAACCACTGGGGTCAGTCTCGGTTCGATGGCGCTGAGTTCGTTGCTGACGAGGGACTGTTTCGCAGCGGACACGGCGGCCGGCAAGCAACTGCCGAAGTGGACCGGGGTGTTGAATCCGCTGCACTTCGCACCGAAGGCCAAACGCGTGATTTGGCTCTATATGGCCGGAGGAATGACGCATATCGACACGTTTGACAATAAGCCGAAGCTGACCGAACTGCATGGGCAGCCGATGCCGGAGTCGATTACCAAGGGGCAGCAGATCGCTCAGTTGCAAGGGCAGAAACTCAATTGCTTCGCGCCGCAGCATCCCTTCAAGCAGTGGGGCAAGTCGGGGCAGTCGATGGCCGAGATCTGGCCCAATCTCGGCGAGAAGTGTGCGGACGACATGTGCATCGTGCGGTCGCTCTTCACCGATGCGATCAATCACGATCCGGCTCACACCTTCATGAATACCGGCACGATGAATCCCGGCCGACCGGCGATGGGATCGTGGCTGCTGTATGGGCTGGGTGCGGAATCGGAGAGCTTGCCCGGCTTCGTGGTGATGGTCTCGACCGGCAAGTTCGGGCAGAAGCAACCGATCGCCGCGCGGCAGTGGCATTCGGGTTTTCTGCCGGGACAGTTTCAAGGGGTCGAATTCCGCGGCACCGGCGATCCGGTCTTGTACGTCGGCAATCCGAAGGGAGTGACGCCGAAGCGACAGCGCGATGTGGTCGATGCCGTGCAGACGCTCAACGGCATCGCCAATGAATCTCTGGATGATCCCGAAATCGCCACGCGCGTCAGCCAGTACGAACTCGCCTTTCGGATGCAGTCGAGCGTCCCCGAATTGATGGACGTGAAGAACGAACCGCAACACATCTTCGAGTTGTACGGCACGAAGGGAGGCGACGGCTCGTTCGCCTCGAATTGCTTGCTCGCCCGACGTCTCGCCGAACGAGGGACGCGGTTCATTCAGCTTTATCACCGCGACTGGGATCATCACGGAGCGGTGAAGGACCACGTTGCTGGAACCGCGAAGGAAGTCGATCAAGGGATCGCCGCGCTGATCACGGACCTCAAGCAACGGGACATGCTCAAGGACACGATCATCGTCTTCGGCTCTGAGTTCG
>JAYUFI010001144.1:0-1073 GCA_043738805.1 Planctomycetaceae bacterium
CGATCCACAAGACCGCCTCCAGGAACAACCGATTGTCGTCGCCACTGCGCCCCGGACTTCCCGGCCGACCCGGCAACAATCCTTCCACACGCTTCCATTGCTCGTCAGACAACTCAAACCGCCGCATGACATTCCTCCTCCTTGAGGCAAATTCCACTCACGTGGTTTACCATCCCGCCCCAGTTTCGCAAATAGAATGTCAACACGGCCTAGAGTCGCACCAACTTAACGACCTGCTGTTTTGAGGCACTCACATTGTTTGCCGATCAGCTTTCCCAATCGAGCCGCACGATGTGGCCGGAGTTGAATCCGCACAGCAGCCATTCTCCGAGCGGATCGCAGATCACTCGCAAGAGATCTTCATTGACTTGCGTGGCCCACAACAATTGGCCGTCGGAATCGAGCCAATAAAGATGTCGTTCGAGCGTCACGGCGGCGATGCGATCGGCGTTGAAGCTGCACGCGACGCGACAGACTGTCCCTTCGATGAGGTACGATTCGCGCATCGCTCCGTCGCTGTCGAGCGCTTGAATGCCGTGATTGAATCCCGCCAACAAGATCGTCTGGCCATCGGAGGCAGCACTCATTTCGCCGAGCGATGTGAAGCTCTTCTCGCTCCAAAGTTGTTGACCATTCAATTTGTAAGCACAAATCTGGCCGTAATCTGCAGCTCCGATCAACACGGCCTCCGAGGCGAGAAACTGAATCCATTTCAACGGGCGCATCGTTTCAAACACGCTGAGCTGCTCGCTCTCTGGACCGAGCACCAAGTTGCCGCCGTTTGCCAAACTGATCGCGGTGTGCCGTCCAAATGGAGTGACTGCGACGGCTAACGCCGGCTCCGGCAAACCGACAGACCATTCGGCTTCGAGCTTTGAATTCAGTCGAAAGACCTTCTTCTCGCCGACGATTACGGCTCCCGCTGCGGATGTATCCGACCATGCAACTGCTCGGACACCCTTCAAGCCGCGTGACAACGTCAGCAGTTGCCCGCGACGATCGACTCGATACAAGCCGCCTGCCGAATCCGCCGCCAAGATTTCACCCGACTCACGACCCATCTCCATTGCGAC
>JAYUFI010001145.1:0-8004 GCA_043738805.1 Planctomycetaceae bacterium
GAATACGGCGACGAAATCGAAACAAGCAAACGACTGCGGGGTAACCCCGCAGCGCTGTTGAATTGCCGTCTTAGACAATTCAACAACAAGGCTTGGGCAACCCACCGACCACGCGGCGGACTGTAGCGGCACCGGCACAACGAGCAAAGCGCTTGTCGTGGCAGCATTCATCGAGCCTATCTCGGATTATTCATGGCCCGATTGAAGCCTGAAGCGCCAGCGAAGGATGTGACGCGAGATTCCTTCGCTGGCGCTTCAGGCTTCAATGTCACAACCCTGTCGTAGAGTTCCGGGAGCATGAATGATCCGGTTCCTCATTCGTCGAACGACGACTTCCGCCTCAATAAATGATGGTAATGCTGCGCGAACCGGTGCGCCTCATCGCGGACATACTGCAACAGCCGCAACGCATAAGCGTGCTTGCTGAGCCGGATCGGTTCGGATTCGCCAGGAAGAAAGATCTCCTCGTCCCGCTTGGCGAGCGACAAGATCGGCGGCGGAGTGATCTCCAACAGTCGGAAGGCATCGAGCGCCGCGCTGAGTTGTCCTTTGCCACCGTCGATCAACAACAGATCCGGAAACGATTCCCCTTCTTCGCGCAAGCGACTGAAGCGGCGGCTGACCACTTCGCGGATCGAGGCGTAATCATCGACCCCGGAAACCGTCTTGATCTTGAATCGCTTGTAGCCGTGCTTGAACGGCAGGCCGTCGAGGAATGACACCAAGCTCGCGACCGTCTCGCTCCCTTGCAGGTGAGCGATGTCGATTCCCTCAATGCGTCGCGGGACATCGGTGAGATTCAAAATTTTCTTCAACCCGCGCAAGCCCTTCTTGGGATCAATGGGAAAGACTTCGGGCTGTTCGTGATCCTTGAGGTTGCCACGCAGGTTGAGCGTTTCCAACGCTTTGATCTCGTCGCGAATGCGGCCGGCTCGTTCAAACTTCAGCTCGGTCGACGCCGCGAACATTTCGCTCTTCAGTTCTTCCAGCAACGCCGTCTTCTTCCCTTCCAGGACCATGCAGAGCCGGCGAATGTCGCGGCGGTAATCCTCTTTGCTGATCCGCAAATTACACGGAGCCGTGCATTGCCCGATGCTGGCCAGCAAGCAGGGACGAAACCACCGCCAGCGTTCGTCCGCTTCGGTGATATCCAGCGAGCAAGTCCGAAAGCGAAAGATCCGCTGCAACACGCTGATCGCACCCCGCAGCCGCTTCGCGCTCGTGAAGGGACCGAACAATTTCACGCCACGCGTGCGCGGTTTGCGAGTGAACTCAACGCGTGGGAATTCTTCGCGCGTCGAGATTTGCAAATAAGGAAACGTCTTGTCGTCTTTGAGCTCCGTATTGAATCGCGGACGAATGTCTTTGATGAGCCGCGCTTCGAGTAGCAACGCTTCGACCTCACTGTCGCAGCCGATGACGTCCAGATCGCAAATCTCCGGCACCAAATCGCGCGTCCGCCGATCAACCGCCGCCGCCGAATTGAAATAGCTCGACACACGGCTGCGCAAGCTCAATGCCTTGCCGACATAGATGACTCGCCCCAGTGAGTCCTTCATCAAGTACACACCCGGAGTCGTCGGCAACCCCCGCACCTTCGCACGCAGATTGACGCTTGCTGGCTGATTCGGCGAAGAGTCAACAGCATCGGGCGGTTCGGAGTTAGGAGATGATTCAGACATAGCGACTACCGCCGCTTCTTGTACTCGTTGATCAATCCGTTCGTAGAACTGTCGTGCGACGTCACTGCGGCAGAACCTTTCAGTTCGGGCAGGATCGCTTTCGCCAATTGCTTGCCGAGTTCGACGCCCCATTGATCGAACGAATTGATGTTCCACAGGATGCCTTGCGTGAAAATCTTGTGTTCGTAGAGCGCGAGCAAACTGCCGAGTGTGCGCGGCGTGAGCTTTTGGAACAGGATCGAATTCGTCGGACGATTGCCGGTGAAAACTTTGTGCGGCACGAGCTTGTCGATTGCTTCGGGCGAGAGTTTGGAACCCTTCAGTTCTACTCGGACTTCTTCAGCCGTTTTACCTTTCATCAACGCTTCGGTCTGAGCGAAGAAGTTGGACAGCAAGATCTCGTGATGTTCGCCAAGCGGATTGTGTGTCTCGACCGGAGCCAGAAAATCGCACGGGATCAACTTCGTTCCTTGATGGATCAGTTGGTAGAAAGCGTGCTGCCCGTTCGTCCCCGGCTCGCCCCAGATGACGGGGCCGGTCGACCAGTCACACGGCAGATTGTCACGTGCCACGCTCTTGCCGTTGGATTCCATATCCCCTTGCTGGAAGTACGCGGCGAAGCGATGCAGGTATTGGTCATACGGGAGAATCGCTTGCGTGTCGGCCTCCCAAAAGTTGTTGTACCACAGGCCGAGCAACGCCAACGTCGCCGGGAGATTCTTCTCCAGCGGAGCCGTTCGGAAGTGCTCATCCATGAGATGCGCACCGGTCAGCAATTCCTCAAAGTTATCCATGCCGATGCTGACTGCGATGGGCAATCCGATCGCGCTCCACAACGAGTATCGGCCGCCGACCCAATCCCAGAACTCGAACATGTTTTCCGGAGCGATGCCGAACTCGTGAACCGCAGCTTCGTTTGTCGACAGCGCCACGAAGTGCTTCGCGACGTGCGCTTGATCACGAGCCGTTTGCAGAAACCAACTCCGCGCGGAATGCGCGTTCGTCAACGTCTCCTGGGTCGTAAACGTTTTCGAGGCGATGATGAACAGCGTTGTTTCCGGATTGAGTTCCCGTACCGTCTCGGCGATGTGTGTGCCGTCCACGTTCGAGACGAAATGAATTTTGAGGTCGCGGCGGCTGTACGCCTTGAGTGCCTCCGTCACCATTACCGGACCCAGATCGCTACCGCCGATCCCGATGTTGACGATGTCGGTGATCGGCTTGCCCGTGTAGCCGCGCCACTGGCCGGAACGTACCGCGTCGGTCCATTCCCGCATGTGCTTGAGCACCGCGTTGATGTCCGGCATGACGTCGTGTCCGTCAACGACGATGGGGCGGTTCGAGCGATTTCGTAACGCGATGTGCAACACCGCGCGATCTTCGGTCGAGTTGATTCGCTCGCCGGAAAACATCTTTTCGATCCAGCCCGACAGACCCATTTGCCGAGCCAAGTCGTATAACAAACCGAGCGTTTTTTCGGTGATGCGGTTCTTCGAGAAGTCCAACAGCAAATCATCCAACCGCAACGAAAACCGCTCGAACCGTTGCGGATCGTTCTGAAAGAGATCGCGCATCTCGACCGAAGCGAGTACCGTCTGATGTTCTTGCAGAGCTTTCCAAGCGGGCAAATCAATGGGGCGAGTCATGGGCGGTCCTTTTCAATGATCATGCGGAGCGAGCACGACGCAGCGAAACATTAGGAGCGAATGATCGTCATTCCGAAATCCGACCGCTACCCTACCGCCTCGTCACGGCCGACGGAGAACTTCGGCGGCTCAAAGAACTCATTTCTACAGGAGAATTCTACATGCGAAGACTGATGATTTCTGTCGCGTCAGCCCTCTTGGCTCTCAGTGTTTCCACTCTGTCATACGCCGCACCGGGCGAGGCATTCATCGATCCCGCACTAGCTGGCCCCGACTTCAAGGTGCAAGGTGAATACGAAGGAACGATCGGCGAGAAGCTGAAATTCGGCGCTCAAGTCATTGCATTGGGTGAAGGCAAGTTCGACGTTGTGCTGTATCAGAAAGGTTTGCCGGGAGCTGGCTGGGACGCCAAGACACGGGTCATGCTCAAGGGAGAAACGAAAGACGGCGCGATCGAACTCACCGGCACGAATTTCAAAGGCTCAATCAAAGACGGTGCGATCTCCGGCACTGCCGAAGAGAATGTGAAGTACGAAGGCAAGAAAGTCGAACGGAAGTCCGAGACCCTCGGAGCGAAGCCGCCCGAAGGAGCGATCGTGCTCTTTGACGGCAAGAACGTTGACGCTTGGCAGGGAGGCAAAATTCAAGAAGAGAATCTGCTCGGAGTCGGTACGCGGACGAAGCAGAAGTTTGAAGATTTCACGTTGCACCTTGAGTTCCGCACACCATTTATGCCCAAGGCGCGCGGACAAGGTCGCGGCAACAGCGGCATGTATCTCGTCGATCAATACGAATGCCAAATCCTCGACTCATTCGGACTCATCGGTGAGAACAACGAATGCGGCGGCATCTACACCGTCGCCAAACCGATCGTCAACATGTGCCTCCCGCCGCTGAGTTGGCAGACCTACGACGTCGAATTCCGTTGCGCCCGCTTCGATGCGACCGGCAAGAAGACCGAAGACGCCGTCACCACTATCAAGCACAACGGTGTCGTGATCCACGACAAGCTTGCGCTGAAGGCAACCCCCGGTGGCGGTCAGAACGAAGAGAAGCCCGGCGCGCTCTACTTCCAAGACCACGGCAACCCGGTCCACTTCCGCAATGTCTGGATCGTCGAGAAGAAATAGTTGATCTGTCGATCAATAGCCGGACACCCCTTGAAAGCCGCCGTCAATTGCAGAACGGCAGAGATAGAAAGGCCGCATTGATGCGTTCTTTGATGCACCTATCGTTTGCCCTCGGCTTGATGCTCGGTTGGTTGTCCTCGGTCGGCGACTCGGCAGAAGCCGCCCAGCGGCCGAATGTGATTTTCATTTTCACGGACGACCACGCGTCGCACGCGATGAGCTGTTACGGCTCGAAGATCAACACAACGCCGAACCTCGATCGCATCGCGCGTGAGGGGATGCGTTTTCAAAATTGCTTCTGCACGAACTCGATCTGCGGGCCGAGTCGAGCGGTCATCCTCACCGGCAAGCACAGTCATCTGAATGGCTTCAAGACCAACGAAGCCGGCCAGGATTTCGACGGGGCTCAGCAGACGTTTCCGAAGCTGCTGCAAAAGAGTGGCTATCAAACGGCGATGATCGGCAAGTGGCATCTCGGCAGCACTCCGACCGGGTTTGATTACTCGGATGTCTTGATCGGGCAGGGGCCGTACTACAACCCGCCGATGCTGCAAAACGGCAAGAAGGTGCAACGCACCGGCTACACGACCGAGATCATCACTGACCTCGCGGTCGATTGGCTGGACAAAGGCCGCGACAAAGAAAAGCCGTTCGTGTTGATGTGGCAACACAAAGCACCGCATCGCGAATGGACGCCGGGACCGAAGCAGTTTGATCTCTACAAAAACGTGACGATCCCGGAACCGTCGACGCTGTTCGATGATTACTCCGGTCGCGGCACGGCGGCACACAAGCAAGACATGACGATCGAAAAGACGCTGACTCGCTTCGACCTCAAGCTCGATCCGCCGAAGAACCTCAACGCCGCACAACTCGCCGCCTGGCACAAAGCGTATGACGCGGAGAACTCCGAGTTCGAGAAAGCAAAACTCACCGGAAAGGATCTCGTCCGTTGGAAGTATCAGCGCTACATCAAGGATTACCTGCGTTGCGTCGCGGGGGTCGATGAGGGAGTCGGTCGCCTGTTGAAATATCTGGACGACAACGGGCTGGCGGAGAATACCGTCGTGATCTACTCGTCGGATCAAGGTTTTTATTTGGGCGATCACGGCTGGTTCGACAAGCGGTTCATGTACGAGCCGTCGCTGCGGATGCCGCTGCTGGTTCGCTGGCCCGGTGTCACGAAACCCGGCTCGATCAACACAGACCTCGTACAGAACCTCGACTTCGCCGAAACGTTTCTCGACTTCGCCGGCCTCGCCGCCCCGTCCGACATGCAGGGCCGCAGCATCATCCCGCTGCTGAGAGGGCAAACGCCGACCGATTGGCGAAAGAGCATTTACTACCACTACTACGAATTCTTCTCTGACCGCAACGCCCCGCACGACGTCCGCCGCCATTACGGCGTGCGTACCGATCGCTACAAGCTGATCCACTTCTACAACGAAGACGAGTGGGAGTTATTCGATCTGCAAAACGATCCCAACGAAATGAAAAGCATCTTCGCCGACCCTGCGAACGCGGACTTGGTCAAACAACTTCAAGCGGAGATCGTGCGCCTGCAAAAGCAGTATCAAGTGCCGGATGATCGCGGGAAGTTGAAGGCTTCGGAGCTGTGACGCCCTGGTCTCGTAGCACAGGCGGCTCGCCTGTGATTGCGTCAGAGAAGGCACACAGGCGAGCCGCCTGTGCTACGTTTAGAAACCGGTTCCCCAAAGCAACTCGGAGAATCATCACTAACATGTCTGCTCGTCCTAGTTTGATCATCGCCAGTCGTAACGCGAAAAAGCGACGTGAGATTGAAGAGTTGCTCGCGCCGCACGAGATCGAAGTGCTCAGCGTGGCTGACTTCCCGTATGTGCCGGAAGTCATCGAAGATGGAGAGACGTTCGCAGAGAATGCCGCGAAGAAAGCGACTCAAACGGCGCGGCACCTGAACCGCTGGGTACTCGGCGAAGACAGCGGTTTGATTGTCGATGCGCTTGGTGGCGCGCCCGGCGTTTATTCCGCTCGCTTCAGCGGCGAAGGGGCGACCGACGAAAAGAACAATGCGAAACTGCTCGCTGAGTTAGCCGATGTTCCGGACGAAAAACGCGGGGCACGCTATCTCTGCCACGCGGCGATTTCCGATCCGAGCGGCACGATTCGTTTCACCGTCGAAGCAACCTGTCGAGGCCGCATCATTCACGAACCGCGTGGTGCAAACGGCTTCGGCTATGACCCGTACTTTTTGATCCCCGAATACCATCGAACATTCGGCGAACTCAGTTCGACAGTGAAGCATCACCTCAGTCATCGAGCCCGCGCGTTCGAGCGGCTCATCGTTCCGCTCGTCCGTTTGCTGCAAGGCGAAGACGTGTCAGTTTCGTAGAATAGGCGGCTCGCCTGCTTGTTTTTTACGACTTGGGAACAGGCGAGCCGCCTGTTCTACGAAACTCACGATCCAAAGAATGGCAGTTCCCGCTCAGCGGCGAGCTTGGCAACGGCGAAGGCACACGCGGCATCGGCAACGGCGGGGCCAAACAGTTCTGGTAACGAAATGAGTTTCGCGGTTTTCAAACGACTCGAACTCAACACCACTTGGCGAGCCAAAAATTCGCCGCTACCTGAAACCAACACCGTCTCGCACTGACTCGGTAAGCGCGAGGCGACGACGTCAGCCGCCAGCGTCAGTCTTCTCAATTGCTCCGCAGCAACATGCTCGGCAACGCGACGCAGTTCAGACGGGGTCACTTCGGTCAAATCGCAACACAACAAGCGAGCCAGCCGATCAGCGGCGTGAGCAATCGTTGCCGGCTTCCCGTTGGCGGTTGCGGTGTCGAGCGAATCTTCAGCGATCAACTCAAGCGTGAGATAGACATCGAGCGTGGTTGCAAACAGTTCGGCAGCCACTCCGCAATCGGAATCCTGGAACGGGACTCGATTCACCAATGCACACAGCGGAGTTCGGCGAACTCCGCAATAAACCAGTTCGCTTGATTGCAGTCGTGCGACATCAGTGAGTCCTGTGGGTTGCGGAATCCCATCCACGAGCGGGATCAGGTCACTCGTTGTTGAGCCAATGTCAATGAGCATCGCTGAGCCACGTGGCACGAGTCGCCCAACGAACGTCGCCAGCGCGTGCCAGTTGGCGGCGGCAGTTAAGCGAGGTTCCTCACGCGCTTCATCGAGCGAAACAAACTCGCCGGACGTTTGCCAAACGCGAACGGTTTGCGCACCAGCCGCTTGTTGAGCAGATCGTAAAACATGTGCGATGCCCTCGGCTTTTGTCTGAAAGCAGTCCGCTAATTCAGCGGTCACCGTCACGGCGAGCATTTCCGCCGAAGCGAAACGTTCGACGATCCCCGTCAGCACTTCGGTCAACCGATCTGGCGTCCGCCAAATCTCAAATGGCAAAGAGACCGCGATCGCGGATTCCGTGGCAGCCTTGATGTTTGCTCCGCCGATGTCGAGACCTAAGACACGCATGAATGTCGCTTCGTTGAGAGCCGAGTGCTTCGTCACTTCTTGAATTTCGGGTTGGGTGGCTGGGGTCGAGCAACGCGA
>JAYUFI010001146.1:0-7992 GCA_043738805.1 Planctomycetaceae bacterium
GCCGCCCCGTTGGGGCTACCCCTTGGTGATTCCGACCGTGACCCAGGCCGATGGCCTGGGCTGACATAGGAATGCCACGTTGTGGCGGAGGACGCTCCCTTCCCGCGCTGACGAATGGCAACATCAAGAACGGACCACACCCGACCCCGCATGCACTGTTACGAGACGCGCTCAATGGAACCGCGATGCGTGGCAAGCAACTTTGCCAACGACGAGCCACCCGCGTACCTGCCACCGTGTGTTTCAACCCTCTGTCGCGGAGATGTGTGGAGACGACGACACACATCCATTTGGCGGCCGAAGGTGTGGAGATGGTTCAATCGTCGCTCCGCGACGAGATGGTTTGGCGTGATGGCCGACCGTGGGTGGAAACCCACGGCGACCTTCGGCGGTCGCTCTGCGACCAAGGACAAGAACCAACAGTCGTTTGAGCGGTCGGCCTTTCAACCGAGCCACGGCTTGTGATTCGAAACTCCGTTGCGAAACGTGTACCCTCCTGTTTCGGCGGCAACCTGTGACTTTGGCCGGAGGTTTCGAAGTCGGTTTTCTCGTTTCTGTTGAATTGGAGAAGGCGACTGTGTAGCTCAATCGCACACATTCATAAGACAACTCGCACTAGGTGAATCACGATGGATAGCGTCTGGCTCTCGGAAAAGAAGGTCGAGCAAAAGCTCGAACAAATGGGCAATCCAACCGTGTTGGCAGAGCATTACTGGATCGGCCAGTTTTACGAACACGCGGTTTTTCATGCCGAATATCAGGCACCAGAAAGACTGTGTGAGCTGATACGCTTGACTGCACAGGCAGAGAAGGTTCGCCAGTCCTGCGCGAGCGCAATCCAGGCTCAGTTGGCAGACGTGACGTTGGCACTTTATGGGTATTTCGCCCATCACGACATCTTGATCGATTACGTCGCCAGCGACATAGATGCCGTTGCAGATCTGTTGCGCAACGACCTCTTCAATGACCGCATTCGGCTCCCGTTCATTTGGGGTCGAACCTTGCATGACAGCTTCAACGATCGACCCCAACTGGGTGATTTGGAACAGCTCACAAATTCGCAAGCATGGGAGTTATTGAATGGGCTACCGAAAGGCGTCTTTCAACAGGGATGCTTTGTGTCGGGTCCATTGGGAATTATCCGGAGCGCGGAGGTTAGGTGGCTTCCGGTACGGCCAGCACTCGAATGTTTTTACCGCGAGGGTACTCGGACGCGAGTTCGGACAATCAACTTTGAGCCAGCGAAGATTAAGGTTGTCGAAGCTTATGAGTGGATCGCACAACGCCTTGCAAAAGACTTGGGAGCACCGTCCGAGTGGTCACGCCCGCTCGCGTGGCTCCACAATCGCCAACGGCAAGAACTGAGAACCGATTATTCAGATATCTGCCCAGTCATTGCCGACTGCATCCTCAGAGGAGAGCGAACATTACTTTTGGAAGCAGTACTTAAGACGGATGAAGGCAAAGGCATCAAAGAAGCGATTCGATCCTCGGATTCAATCAAAGGATTGAAGACTCTACCACCTCATGAACTTGCACCCAAATTGGATGGTGAGCAGCAACTCCAACTACTGCTGAGCGTCCCGACCGACATCATCGTAACGTGCTTGGATCAGTTGATCCTGTCTGGTCAGATCGAAATTCCAACGAGCGAAATACGGTCTCCTCAAAAAAGAACGCCCTCGAAAAACATTTGTTTCAAATCTGAGGTTTCTTCGATCGGGATCAGACCAGCGCATCCAGAACCGTTTGCGGCCCTCTGCTCGTCGATTCTCCGAGCGTACCGTGAAACCGAAAATACAACTGAGCTTGGCTGGAGGTTGGGAAGCGATCCATCACGCGGACTAGAAATCACACTGACGGATTTCATACGACGTGAGGGACCGGGCGAGGCGGTGTCGAAGCTCATTCTTGCGAGCCAACCAGTGACAACTGTGATATGTCGAGATCTTCACCTGGCCATTAGCGAGATAATTCCCAGAACGGACAAAACAATACCGCGGATTCTGTGGAAATTCGGCTTTGAAATTGCGCGACACGATGAAGTGTTGGCAAGAATGAATCGTCGGATTCAGCAATTCGAAGAGTCGCTCGCTCAAATCGACTTTTCGTCTGGTGAGATCGCTCGCGAGAGAATTAGATCCGAAGGCGTAAACCTTTTCATTTCCGTTGAGGAGTTTTTGGATCGTTTTATTGCTTTCAATGTTTGGCTATTGGCTTCTGATCATTGGGGTGGAACACATTTCGGATACCGTCTTTCCGACTCTCGCCGCGCTGTGCCGACTGTGTTGGGCGAATCGATTCAAACTGCCGATGGTGCGGTGAGATGGAAGACAAATGGGGAAAACGCACTGGGTACTCAACTCGCGTACTTGGCCGAATTTGAAGTTTGGCTCGACGGTCTTTCGGAAGATGAGAAGGTGACACGACAAGACGTGGAACTCGAATCCCACGTGGACCATTGCGGCAGACCATTTCCGTTTAGACACACTCACCTTTGGGCAGACTCCGAAGTCATTGAACTGAAACGGTACAAGGAAATGTTTAAGAAAGTTGCAAAAGCTGTCGCGCAGGCCGATGTGGCGGGAGTTCGTAATGGATTAGATCATCAGCGAGACGCTGCGCGTTTTCCGTCGGAGGATCAGCTATTGGTCTGTGTGACCCGGCTGAAAAATGGAGTGCGAGCCGCAGAGCAGAGCAGAACGTACCCCGTGACGTATTGGCTCGAATCAAGCCTCGAAAGAGTTTTTGGAGCGAGCGAGCACTCATTCAGAAATAATCGCGGTGAGATTTTCACCATCTACCGTCCCGCAACCGTTAGCTCATTGCCAGGAATTACAAGAATCCATCCGGTGGTGTTTGCTCCCGTAAATTTCCTCGGCGCGGCAGACAGTTTGCTTTTCTTCAAATTGCTTGGCGAGAGCGAATACTCAAGTTGTTGGATTAACTACCCACGAATATCGAAGGTCGTCGCTGACACGAATGAAGGAAGTGGCAATGAAATTTGTGATCCAGTGAATGCCGAGTCCAGAAATGAGGCGTGCGGCGCGATCGACGTTGGTACTGGTTCTGGAAGTATGGAGCCAACGTGAATTTGTGTTTGAATTACAGATGCCGTTGAAGAGAATGCGTCGCGTGTCCTCCTCCAGTTTTCCTAAGCCTTTCAACAACGTGGCTCGTTGGCCGGCGGGCGTGTGACCGGAGATGTGTTTCGTCCAAAGTTTTCCCGAAGGCCGGGCCGACCGCGTCAGGTGCGGGATCACTCCCGGCAAGGAATCTCGCCGAGTGGCATCGACGAATCGCGCGGCCTTCGCCACCGACGAGTGGAACGTGATCAGCTTCCGCAGATCGTATTTCTGCATCGCCTTGGCCAAGCCGATCTGAGCAGCCAGCGTCCGGGCGTCGGTGCTGAGTCCCTCGGCCGTGTGGACCAACGTCGCTCGCTCGGCCCACGCTTTGGCTTCGCGGTCGGTGACGCCGATCACGACGACCTGATAATCGGTCAGCAACGGCTCCGGCTTCGCGCTGATCGCTTCGTGGAACGAGAGGACGTGGAACTCGGGGCCGAAGACGTGCGCGTCGTCCATCGAGACGAGTTCAAACTCCAGTTCCGCCGCGCGCCGCTTGACCTGCTCCTTGAAGTAGCGCGGCGTGGCGGTCATGAACAGCCGCTTGGACGCCTTGATCTTCTTGTCATCCAACACGGTCGCGAACAAGCCCTCGACGTGTCCGGCCAGACGGTGCGCTTCGTCGCAGATCACCAGATCGAATTTTTTTGTAGTGCCGGCCTGAGCAGTCGCGATTCGGTCGGACGATTGGTACGTGGCGAACACGACGGCCGGTCGTTGCCGAGGCTGGTCGAGGAACTGCCGAATCTTCTCTGGATTGGTCGTGACTCGCACTCCGAGATCGGCTGTCGATGGAATCGCGGCGTCGGTCTCGCTTGGACGCCCGACGTACGTTGCACCGACACCCCGCCCCCGGCCTTGTGCCGGGGGTTCAACGGCCTTTGCGCTACTCGATTGAGCGCGGTCCGTAGCGCAGAAGCCGTTAAACCCCTGGGGCAAGCCCAGGGGCGTTTGCGATGTGCGTCGTGTATCCTCGCGACTCTGCAACACTGACTCATCCGAACAGACAACGAGCGCGTCAAAGTCCTGCGCAGAATGTCGGCCCCACTCGGCCAGGTTCTGCTGCACCAGCGAGAGCGACGGGACGAGCACCAGCGTGAGAGAACTCTGTGAGGCAACTTCCTGAGACTCATGTACCCGCGCATTGAAGCCTGAAGCGCAAGCGAAGCCGTCCTTCGCTTGCGCTTCAGGCTTCAATGGGTCATTCTCTTTCCGGGAGTTGGCTAACCGCTCGGCGATCCACAGCGCGGTCAGCGTCTTGCCCGTGCCGCAGGCCATGATGAGTCGGCCTCGATCATGATCTTGAAACCCATTGACCACAGCCTCGATCGCAGTCGCTTGATGAGGCCGTGCCGTCCATCGAGGCAGCCGCGCGGCGATTCCTCCAATCTGAACCGGCCACTGAACTTCTTCCGCCAGCAAATGACCACGCAGAACTAAGCCCACCGGCTTCTCTTGTCCGTGCAGCGTCCGGCGAGCCGTGGCTCCAATGTCATCCGTTGTGGCCATGAGCAGTCGATAGGCGAACTCCGACCGATTCGATTCCGTCAGAAACGAGTCGATTCCTGTCTTGGTGACCGCTTGGTGGGGACCATACGCCTTGGCCTGAATGGCCCACAATTCCCCCGTCCGCGTACGAGCGACGATGTCGATTCCCGCTTCGTCATCCCACCACCGACCCGGCCATTCCTTCCACAGCCAGACATCCTTGAACTGTCCTCGGAAATAGGGGGAGTTGGCCTTGCCCAAAAAATCCGGCCGGACACAAATTGTAGGGTGGGCTGTACCCACCAACACCCGACCGATTGTGGTGGGCACAGCCCACCCTACAGTTTTTGGGCAAAGCCCTTCGACACGACTGCCGCCGGATTGCTGCGAGGTTGGTTCGATCCTCGAATCGTGTTCGAGCCGCGTCTATAATCCCGGCCCGCTGAGATGGTCTGTCGCTGCGGTTGGTTTGGTCAATACCCGTCGAAAGCAACGTCAATCTCATGGCCTCCGAAATCGCTTCCCCCACGCCGAATGATGGTGATTCCCAATCGGCCGGGATCGTGCAGACGCAGTTTGCAAAACTGTTCGAGCCTCCGCACGTGTTGACGTTGGAGGGCGGGCAGCGACTCGGGCCGGTCACTGTGGCGTATGAGACCTACGGGACGCTGGCTCCCGCAAAGGACAACGCGATCTTCGTCTGTCATGCCCTGACCGGGGATGCTCATGTCGCGGGATGGCATTCGGCCGAAAGTCGCAAGCCGGGTTGGTGGGACGAGCTGGTCGGGCCGGGGAAGGCACTCGACACGACGAAGTATTTTGTCATCTGCGCGAATGTGCTCGGCGGTTGTCAGGGGACGACCGGGCCGAGTACCCGCGATCCGGAAACAGGCCAGCCGTATGGCCTGCGGTTTCCGTTTATCACCGTCGGCGACATGGTCGAGGTTCACGCGGGTCTCGTGCGGCATCTGGGAATCGACAAGCTGCTCTCTGTCGTGGGAGGCAGCCTCGGAGGGATGCAGGTGCTGGACTGGGTGGCTCGTTATCCCGAGATGATTCACAGCGCGATCTGCCTCGCAGCGGCGGCCAAACTGTCGGCGCAGGGGATCGCGTTCAACGCGGTCGGTCGGCGAGCCATCACGGCCGATCCGCAGTTTCAAAACGGCGACTACTACGGTGAAGACCCGTCCAAATACGGCGAGGTCGGCCCGCGAGGCGGACTGGCTCTGGCGCGGATGATCGCGCACATCACCTACCTTTCGGAGGCGTCGATCGAACGGAAGTTCGGCCGCGACCTCCAGCACAGCGATCATCTGGAGTACGACCTCGCCAAAGAGACCGAGTTCAAAATTGAAAACTATCTGCACTATCAGGGCAAGCGGTTCATCGAGCGATTCGACGCCAACAGCTACCTCTACCTGACGCGAGCGATGGATTACTTTGATCTCGCGGCGCGATACGGCTCGCTGCAACAGGCCCTCGGCCGGACGAACGCCCGGTTCCTCATCACGTCGTACAACACCGACTGGCTGTTCCCGACGAGTCAGAGTCAGCAGATTGTCAAAGCCCTCGTCGAGACCCGCCGTCACGTGACGTACCTCGAACTCGAAAGCGTCTTCGGCCACGACTCGTTCCTGATCGAGATCGCGCAACTCGCGGAACTCGTCACGCCACTGCTGGCCGAGACGTACCGCAGGCATCGCGTGGGATGAAGCTACGCTGGGTACCACGGTCATGATTCATCAAATTCCCGATTGGTCGCCGTTGTCGTGTCGTGCGTTTCTGAGTCGCCAGGCAGGCGGAATTGGTTCGCTCGCGGTGGCGAAACATTCACGGCCTCAGTGGCGAGCCATGTGAACTGCGGCGTCCTACCTGATTGCGAACCGCTTCTCGCGCACAGTCACTCGCTGGAGTGCCGCTTCATCGACGACGATCCCAAGCCCCGGAGCGGTCAGTGCCGGGGCAAAGCCTTTCCAACCGAACGTGAGATCCTCGGTGGTCAGCCGCTCCCGAACGAGGAAGCGGTCGTAGCTCCCTTCGAGGTAACGGATGTTCGCCACCGAAGTCGCGAAGTGGCGACCGGCCGCGGACAAGATGCCCGTCTCACCGACCTGGCAACCGAGTTGGTAGCCCAGTCCCGCCTGATGAGCCAGTGCCGCGAGCAGCAGCGAATTCAAAAAACCGCCGCACTTCGAGAGGCGAATGTTGAACAAGTCGCACGTGCCCCGTTCGATGGCGTGGCGAGCGTCCACCAGACTACACAGCGACTCGTCCAACATCAGCGGCACGCCGATGCGGCCTCGCAATGAGGCCAGCCCATCGACCTGTTCGTGCGGGACGGGCTGCTCGACGGACGTGATGCCGCAGGGGAGCAGCGGTTCCAATTTCTCCGTCAGATTCTGGCAGGACCACGCTTCGTTGGCATCGATCCTCAAATCGAAGCCGGGTCCGAGCCACCACCGCAACCGTCGCACGAGGGCCACGTCATCGACACCCGCGACTCCCGTTTTCACTTTGGCCTGATGCAGACCAAACAGACGCAGCTTGAGCGCGCGACTGATCTGGCTGAAGCGGCTCATCGCGGTAAAGGCCGCGCTGTAGCGAACTCGTTCGCACCGCTCGCGAATGGCGATGGTTTCGGGAACCAGTTCCGTGACGGTCGAGAATGGCACCCCTTCGGCGCGACAGGCCGCATCCAAAACACTCAGCTCGATCGCGCAGCGCACCGAGTTGCCGAAGCATTCGCGACCGTCGTCGCGCGGACGCGGCAAGGGAAACAGTTGCAGTCTGGGAATGGCCTCCCGCAACCCAGAGATGTCGCCGCCAAGTTGGGTGGCCAAGTCCGCCTCTTGCAGCAGACTCCAGGCAGAGTCGATGGTTTCACCGGTCACGTATTCGCGTGGCAACCCCTCGCCCCAACCGATCGTTCCGTCTGCCAATCGGCAGCGGACAACGATCGAATCGGTATCACGGCGGGCATGCGATGCGTGGCGAATCGGCTTTCGCAGTTCGATCCGCACGTGAAACGCGGCCAGTTCGGTAATTCTCATGAGGAGGGCGATCCGGATTCAACGATGACTGTTCGCTCGATGGTTAATGGTGACTTGGCACCGGCCACGGAACCGCTTCGTGAGGATGGGCGATCCTGTCCGTCCGGCATTGGTGGTGAAGTGCTGACGGGCAGGAGTGCCCCTCCCACGGAAAAATCCTTTTCTACCCGCGCCTGAATGTCTGCCGTTTGCATTCGGTCGTCAGCCCATCGAACTCATTGTGATGTGACCCAGCGTCATCTTGACCTGCTGTTCGACCATCGAGCGGTACTTGCCGTCTTTGGACATCAGTTGCGAGTGCGTTCCCGTCTGGCTGATGCGGCCGT
>JAYUFI010001147.1:0-21084 GCA_043738805.1 Planctomycetaceae bacterium
GTAAGGGAGAAGCTGTTGGCATGTGAATCCTTTCAACTTGTAATGCAGTGTCGTTGGCTGTTGGCAGGCGGGTATCGTAGCAGTTGTGTTTCATCACCCACAAACGCAACGAGCGTTACCATCCTTATTCGATACATCCTTTTGAAACTGGAATCAGCATGGCACGAGGCTCTGGCGGCGCACGTCGTCCTGCAACAAAATTTGCTCACTTGCAGAAGAAGCTCGGTAAGCAAAACGTGCAACGGAATCTGCAATCGCAGCCGCCGAAAGAACCGGTTCGGAGACCGCGCGGAACGAAGGGATTACCTTGAAGACGGAATCAGACCGAGCGTTTGATGGATCCCGATTCGAAGGTCTCCGTTAGTGGCCGGACGTTTCTATCTGCGGTCAGTCTGCCATTCAGGAACTTCCCGCGGATAGCAAAGCCGTCCTACGGATAAGACCACAAAAGCGACATTCGATCGGTCGCCTCAATCAGCGTCCGCGTTCGTTGCCGTATTGAGCGATCTGCCAGCGCGAAGAAAATCGAAACCCCAACTTCTGTGCTTCTGCTTCGAGCCAACTTGATCGAGCGGCCAACTCTTCGCGCGTGCGTGCTTGAGGCATCAACCAAACGCGGTCGCTCGCAATCTGTGGCCAGTCGGCCAAGTAGTCGCAGACGCCCGTCAAATCGGACGGCTCATCGACGACAAACTTGAATTGATACGGCCCCGACTCGATCAACCGAGCGATCGCTTCGCGATTGGTTCGCGTTTGCTCATGCCGTTCGATCCAGCGAGCGGTGTCGGCTGACGAGTGTTTCGACGGCGACGAGTTCGCCAGCTTCGGACTGATCGACATCAAGCTCGCTCGCGCCGGACGAAAAATTGTGCCAGCAGTCTCGATCGTGACGAACTTGCCCGCGTCGATCAGAGCTTCGCAGTACGAAACGGAGTCCGGTTGCAGCAACGGTTCGCCGCCAGTCAGGACAATGTGTTCGATGCTGAACGCGAGCGTCTCTCGAAGGAGTTCAGCGACCTCAACCTGCCGACCTTCTGGCTGCCACGACGTAAACGGCGTGTCGCAGAACCAGCAACGCAGATTGCAACCCGTCGTGCGCACAAAGACCGACTGGGTTCCTGCAAATTGCCCTTCGCCTTGAATCGACTGATACACCTCGGCAATTCGCACGGCGACTGATGACTCCAATGACCAACTCTGAATTCGCCCGCGATGAACACGAGCTTCTCGCCACAACGCGAGCGGATTGTGGCGCTCGCTAGTCAGGCTGGAAAGCCTGGCCTACGGGGGAGTGCGGCGTTCCCCAGCCACGAACACGCTGTCCACCGCGATGCAGCCGAAGACCACCAGTAATCTCACGAGCGGTTCGTTCTGGCGAGCGACGACCTGCGCGATCGTGATCACGAAGAACACCATCGCCATTTTGAACCAGACCATACCGCGAAAGCTCCGGCCTTTGTAGAACCAGCGAGCAACTGGGTTCGATTCAAAGTAATGACTGTTGCGTCTCAGCAATGCGTAGACCGCGACCGCGTCGCGCAGATTGAGCAACATAAACTACGACGCCTCGCTCTCTAAATCACCTTTTGCAAGGAACCACGATGAGCGTTTCGCACTGTTTCCGTATTGCCTGTCTGATGTTGCTCTCCGGCAGCTTCGCTCTGCCGCTGTTGCCAGCTGATGAACTCGGTGACAAGTTCGCCAAAGCCGAATTCAAAAACAAAACCGAACAACGTCTGCTGTATCGCTTCCTGAAACCGGCAGCTCTCGAAGCGGGCAAGAAATACCCGGTCGTCATTTTCTTTCATGGTGCCGGTGAACGTGGCGACGACAACGACAAGACGCTCGCTCAGGGCGTGAAGACGTTCGCCACGGACGAGTTTCTGAAGAAGTTCCCCTGCTTCGTCGTTGTCCCACAATGCCCGAACGAGCAAATGTGGATGGGGTTTCCTTGGACCGTCGAGAAAGTCGTGCTGCCGGAGAAACCGACCGAGTCGTTGTCGCTGGCAATGCAATGTCTCGACGCTTTGGAGAAAGAATTCCCGATCGACACCGATCGCGAATACGTCACGGGGCTGTCGATGGGCGGCTTCGCCACGTGGGAGTCGATCGTCCGTTCGCCTCAACGATTCGCCGCTGCCGTTCCCGTCTGCGCGGGTTGTGATCTGACCAAAGCCATGTCGATTGCCCACCTGCCGATCTGGGCCTATCACGGTGCGAAGGACGGCGTCGTGAAAGTGGAACGGAGCCGCGAAATCATCGAGTCACTGAAAGCTGCTGGCGGAACTCCGAAATACACCGAGTACCCCGACGTGGGCCACGACAGTTGGAACGGAGCCTACAAAGACCAAGCGATGTACGACTGGCTGTTCGCTCAACGTCGGAAATAAGAGCGTCGTTCATGTAACCCGAAGCGTCAGCGAGGGTGGATATTTCACGGACCAAGAACTCGATGTATTTGGGAGCGCTCGCCCTCGCTCATGCTTCGGGTTACTTGTTGATCAAACCGGTCTCGACTCACCTTCACAATTCATTTATCACACCGCCCCTTCCGAGCCGGTCGCCCGGCCAGCTCGATTGTCACTTCGATCGTTTCGACTCCCTTTCCTTTTTCGTCAGCACGCCTCGGAGGCATGGATGCCACCGCTCGCTGTTGGTCAACGGACCTGGCTACATCGTTCGCGTGGGGTGATTTTCCCCGCGTTGATTGTGCTATCGGTGTTGGCGTTGATCATGCCGTTGCCGCCGCTGCTGTTGGACCTGCTGTTGGCAGGGAACCTGACGCTGTCGGTGTTGATTTTGCTGACGACGGTTTATGTCGTCCGACCGCTGGAATTCAGCTCTTTTCCCGCGTTATTACTGGGAACCACACTCGCTCGATTGGTCTTGAATGTGGCTTCGACGCGGTTGGTGCTCACGCGCGGCGGGAGTGACGGGACACAAGCGGCGGGCAAAGTCATCGAAGCGTTTTCGCAATTTGTCTCCGGCGATCAGATTGCCGTGGGACTCGTCGTGTTCCTGATTATCGTGACGATTCAGTTTTTGGTGATCACGAAAGGGGCGACGCGGATCAGCGAAGTGGCCGCTCGATTTGCGCTCGATGGATTGCCCGGCAAGCAGATGGCGATTGACGCCGATCAGAACGCCGGTGCGATCACTCATGAGCAAGCTCGGCAACGACGTGACGATTTGATTCGGCAGGCGGACTTCTACGCGGCGATGGACGGAGCGAGCAAATTTGTGCGCGGCGATGCGGTCGCTGGGTTGGTCATCATGGCAGTCAACGTCATCGGTGGCCTCTACATGGGGGTGTTCGAGTACGATCTCGGTATCGGTGAAGCGGCGGATATTTTTACGCGGCTGACAATCGGTGACGGACTCGTGTCGCAAGTTCCGGCGTTCCTCGTCTCGTTGGCGGCAGGATTGATTGTGACCCGCTCTTCGTCAGGCAGCGATTTGCGAGGCGATGTTGTCGGGCAGATGTTCCGACATCCTGAAGCACTCTTTTTGGCGGCGGTTTTTTTGGCGGCGATGTCCGTCACGGGATTACCAGCCGTGCCGTTGCTGGCGATGGCGGCGGGATGTGTGGCCGTCGGTGTCATGCTGCGTAAAGCGTTGGTTCAACCGACGGAAGTCGAAGCGAAATCAAATCTGCCGACGCCGCAAACGCCGCAGCAAAAACTCGAAGACCATCTGCGTATCGACCCGATGGAACTGACGATCGGTGGCGGCTTGGTCACGTTTGCACAGAACGGAAACCTGCTGTCGAACATCTCCGAAGTTCGTAGCCGCATCGCGCAGGAACTGGGGATGTTACTGCCGAAGATTCGAGTCAAAGACAACATTCAAATGGAGCCGTTCGGTTACGAGTTCAAGATGCGCGGCATCCCGGTTGCGACCGGTGAGGCCCGTGTTGATCGGCTACTTGCGGTGAGAACGTCGTTCGTCACCGGCGAACTCGCGGGACAGCGAACGGTCGAACCGGCCACCGGTCACGCGGCAATGTGGATTGATCCCGCTCAGCGCGATCGAGCGGAATTGCTCGGCTATCTTGTGCAGAATCCGACGGACGCCTTGTTCTCGCATCTGCACGAAGTGGTCCGCGAACACGCGGCGGAGTTGCTCACACGGCAGCAAGTTCATGCGCTGCTCGACAACTTGCGGCAGACGTCTCCGAAGGTTGTCGACGAACTGATTCCCGGATTGCTTAAGCCGGCTCAAGTACACTTGGTCTTGGAAAACTTGCTCCGCGAACGAGTGCCGATCCGCGATCTGGAAGCGATTTTGGAAACGCTCGCCGATCATGCCGAGCAGACGAAGAACCCGATTCTGTTGACTGAATATGTCCGCGCCGCGCTGGCGCGAACGATCTGCCAACGTCATCGTGATTCGCTGCGTGTGATGCGAGTACTGACACTCGATCCTGATTTAGAAGACGTGATCGCTGCGGGAGTCGACTTCAGCGACACGGGCTTGCTCGTGAGGCTGTCGCTGCCGACGAGTGATGCCGTTCGTCAATCGCTCGCCGAATCAATCCGCAACTCCGAGGCGACCGTTGTGCTGACGACTTCGTCAGCCGTGCGACTCGGCCTGCGCCACATTACCGCGTCTGCATTTCCGCGATTGTCTATTTTGAGTCTGAATGAAATTTCCCGCGACACGCACGTTGAAGCGCAGGGGCTAGTCCCCACTCCTTTGGAATTCACACATGTCTGACGTCCGAACATTTCGAGCCGCCTCCATGCACGAAGCGATGCGGATCATGCGTCGCGAACTCGGCGAAGATGCGATCGTTGTGAATACTCGATCGACCGCGCAGCGACGGATGCTGCCGTGGTTGAAGGCGAAACAAGAAGTCGAAGTGACGGCACGAGTTGGTCAGTCGGTTCGCGGTCAGTCGGTTGTGGCAACGATCAATGCTCAGGTTGCCGTCGCAACACTGCCGAAGCCGGCGCAGGCAAAGCGATTCAGCCGCAACGAAGATTCGCGCCCGCTGTCACCGCAGCAATTGGCCGAACAGCTCGAACGCGAAGTCCTCGGTCGCGTCGAAGGGGCGATCAGCGATAGCGGCATTGAACTGAGTCCGAGCCTCGAACGCTTGATTGCGACTCCGCAAACGGGATCAAGTGCCGGTCGAACGAACGTGCCTCATTCCAATAAGATGAACGCTCCCGCGCTGACGCAATTCAAAGTCCCTAGCGAGCTGAATGATCGGCTCGATTCAATTCAGCGAATGCTCGAAAGTTTGAACAAAGCTCGGCATCTCGGCGGTGATAGCGAAGTGCCGCCGGAGCTGTTTCAGCTTTACACCGAGCTGCTCGATGCCGATGTCGAAGACGAAGTCGCCCGCGATCTTTCTTTCCGGTTGCGACGGCATGTGAAGCCGGAGCAGCTTCACGATCACGACCTCTGCAAGTCGCTGCTCATGGGTTTGGTCGAATCGGATTTCCGCATCGCCTCACCGATCAAGACCACTCCCGGCCGCCGCAGAGTTGTCGCTCTCATTGGACCAACGGGAGTTGGTAAGACAACCACGATTGCAAAGCTGGCCGCGAACTTTCGGCTGCGCGACGGAATCAAGATCGGGCTTGTCACCGTCGATACGTACCGCGTCGCAGCAGTCGAGCAACTCCGCACGTATGCCGAAATCATCGACTTGCCGATGAAGGTCGTGACGAGCTCAATCGAGATGCGACGCGCGCTCGATGAGTTGGTCGGACTCGATCTGATCTTGATCGACACCGGCGGACGCAGCCCGCGCGATGAACTGAAGATTCAAGAACTGAAGAGTCTGCTAGCTGAAGCTCAAGTCGATGAAGTCCATTTGGTGCTCAGCCTGACTGCCGGAGTCAGCAGCCTGAAGGCGACCGTCGAGAAGTTTTCATCGGCGAATACGACCGCGTTGATCCTCACGAAACTCGATGAAGCGGCCGGTATGGGGTCGCTGCTGACAGCCGCTCGCAAACTGCCGCTGCCGGTGAGTTATCTGACGACCGGACAAGACGTGCCCGATGACATCGAAGCGGCGAATGCGTGCCGCATGGCAAGATTGGTGTTGGGGCACGAACGATTGGAAAGTTGAGCGATTTGAAATCCGCTATCTCAAATTTGAAATTTGAAATCTGAAATCTGATCCACATGCGCGACCAAGCATCCACATTACGTAACCTGATTCAGCGGCAACCAGCGCTGTCGAGTTCCGCGTGTTCGCACGCGACCGTCGTGGCTTTCACGAGCGGTAAAGGTGGCGTGGGAAAATCGAACTTGGCGTTGAATGTGGCGGTCGCGTTGTCGCAACTCGGTGTGCGAGTCTGTGTGCTCGACGCGAATCCGGGCTTGAGCAACATCGACTTACTCTGCGGTTTGAACTGCTATTGGAATCTGAGTCACGTGCTGACTGGAGCGAAGTCGTTGAGCGAAGTCGTTCTCAAAGGTCCGGAAGGGATCAACGTTTTGCCGGGAGCGAGCGGCTTGATTGACCTGACTGACTTGAGTCATCGGCAATCGCCCGAACTGCACGAGCAATTCGCGCTGCTGGAATCGGCGTATGACTTTTTGATCGTGGACACGGGAGCCGGCTTGCAACGTTCGTCGAGCCAATTCGCGGCAGCGGCGGACGTCACCTTTATTGTGACGACGCCAGAGCCGACCTCGATCGCCGATGCGTATGCGACTTTGAAATCCTGGCACGCCGAGTTTTCGATTTGCCCGGAAGTGATCGTGAATCGAGCCGAATCCGAAGCACAAGCTCAACAGATTCTTGGACGCTTTGCTCAAACCGTGGAGATGTTTCTGCGCTGTTCCGCGCCGTCCGGTTGCTGGGTGAGCGAAGACGAATCCATTCATCGAGCGGTGGTTGCTCGACAGCCATTTTTGTCACTGGCTTCAGAGAGTGCGGCAGCGAAAGGTGTGCGGCAGATTGCCAAACGACTTTTCGCCGGGCCGCGATCGAATCGTTGTGAGTCGCTGATTGAACGGCTTTCGCGTAACGTGTTTGAAAGGACTTAAGGGGCAGAAAGGACCAAAGGCGGCGAAGCCGCTTTGTAACCCGAAGCGTGAGCGAGGGTGTGTGTTTCGGGAGACCCTAAATTCAATGTTTTGTGAAGCGTTCGCCCTCGCTGACGCTTCGGGTTATTAAAGCAGCAAACGGCCGACACCAGCAAATTCCACCACCAAACTGATCCGACTTTGACGATCAGAAAATCTGTAACGAAAGACTCAAGTCACTTCTCCCCGCCTGCCGATATCTTTCAAAGAGGATTCAAGCCGCTCGTGACCTGCAACGTCGCCTGACGCTCAGCCACGCCGACGATGACCTCGCCCACCTCAACAAGAGTTGTCAGACAACCGTTGGACGCACGCAAATCTTTGCGGCTCCCGGACTCTGCTCTGGCACTCACCACGTCACTCATCTCACACCACCAGTTCCCGATCGACCCACCACGGAGGGTATGTTCCCATGGCTCTTGTAAAACTCACTGAAGAACAACTCGTCGAAGTTTGGCAGGACTACAAAAAAGACCAGTCCAGCCAAGAGCTACGTAATACGCTCATGGAACGGTATCTCCCGTTGGTGCGATACAACGCCGAGCGCGTGTGGTCCAAGCTGCCGGACGGAGTTGATCTGAACGATCTGATCTCCGCTGGTGTGTTCGGTCTGATGGACGCGATCGAAGCGTTCGATATGGGCCGCGGCGTGAAATTTGAAACGTACTGCGTGCCACGTATTCGTGGAGCTATGCTCGACGAACTCCGCACAATGGACTGGGTTCCTCGTCTGGTGCGCAGCAAGGCCAGCAAACTCGAAGCGGCTCGCAAGCGAGCCGAGGTCGAGCTGGGTTATCCGCCGGCCGATGTCGATATCGCCAAACAGCTCGAAATCTCTGTCGAGGAATACGACAAGATGAAGGCCGAGGCGAGCGCGGTGAACCTCGTCAGCCTCAACAAAAAATGGTACGAGACCGACAGCTACAAAGACGTCCGCGAAGTCGACGTGCTCGAAGACAGCAAGGGCGAAGATCCGACTCACGGCATTCAAAAACGAGACGTGATGCGGCTGGTCACCAAGGGCCTGAACCGCAACGAGCGACTCATCATCATCCTCTACTACTACGAAGAGTTGACGATGAAAGAGATCGGCAACACGCTCGGTCTGTCCGAATCGCGTGTTAGCCAAATGCACAGCAGCATTGTGTTGCGACTGAAAGAACAGTTGGGCCGCCGCCGACCAGAATTCGGTTAAACCAAAACTTTGTAGCCACGGTCGCCAGACCGTGGGGAGGCGTCTGAATGGCGACTCCCTACGCTCTTGGCGAGCGTGGCTACGGTCTTTATTTCTCACCATTCACGTTGAATGCTTCTCGCCTCGGAGCTGTCTCGTGACAACACGTTGCTCATCACTGCTGACACTGATCTGCGTTGCTGGTTTGCTGATGATGGTGTCCGGCTGCACTGGACTCGCATCGCCGCATCCGCTGTCACGTCGAGCGGCTCGCATGGTGCATCATCGGTCAGAGAAGGTGGGCCTGCGACCCGGCGAAACCTGTGCCGTCGCACGTGCGAACGAGCCGAAAGATTTGAAGCCGGTGACAAGATAGCGCGGCGAAGCCGCATTGTGGCACGACGCTCCGCGTCGTGATTTTTCGTAGCGTGAATCGCGTTAAGAATCGCGACGCGGAGCGTCGCGGCACAATCTTGCAGAAACAACGCCTTCGGCGCTCATTTCGCAGACCAGAGGCAGCATGACACCCGCGCGGCTCATCTTGGGATCACGCTCGCCACGCCGACACGAGTTACTGAGTCTGCTTGTCGCTTCGGAACCGATTGAAGTCCGACCGCCATTGAACTCGGATGAACTCGGCTTCGAGGGGCTGACGACATGGTTGGAGATTGCTCAACGCCTGCAACTGATTGCTCGCGTGAAAAATGACGATGTTTGTCAGCAACTTTCGCAAGATTCGTCGGTCGATTGCGATGCTCTGAGTTTCGTGTTGACTGCCGACACGACGATCGTTGCAACCGACGCGATGGCTCGATTTCATGTCCTCGGTCAGCCGCCAGAAGACGAGACTTGGCCGGATGTCGTGCGGAGTTGGTTCCGCGATTTGTACGCAGGTCGCAGCCACATCGCGGCGACTGCTCTCTGTCTGACTGAGTGGCCGAGCGGTCGCCGCGTCGAACGGATTGTTCAATCGCACGTGTTGTTTCGAGATGACGTCGAGCCGCTGCTCGACTGGTATGTCGCCACCGGTGAGCCGCAAGGAAAAGCCGGCGGCTACGCGCTGCAAGGGCTCGCGAGCGTCTTTGTAACTCGCGTCGAAGGAAGCATCACCAACGTCGTCGGACTACCGTTGGAAGCATTGATTGAAATGCTGCCGCAATTCCGTCGATGAGAGATCGCGACGAAACTCGTGTTCAGAAATTTCTTCAAACAGATCTCTCACGGAACGCGGCATTGGCATGTCGGCCAGCGTTTGAAACTGTCCGCCTTCTAAGCGACCGGCAACCAGAAAACAGCAACCGTTTGCACGAATTTCATCGAGCGCCTTGAGCATGTCCGCTTCGCGGCCGTGGTAATACTTCGGTTGCACGATCCGCTCGGCGGTGTCGATGCCGACAATGAAAATCGTGTTCGGAAACAATCGCGATTTTTCCACAAACGTCGGTGCCGTCGTGAGCACGAGCGGTCGATCGGTGAACTGCCGGCGTCGCGCCGCGATCGTGAGATAGTCCAACGGCGGCTTATCGACATTCACAATCGACATCTCAAACGCCACCGGCCCGCCGACGAGTCGATCGGCCACGCGAGCCAACTCCCGATGCCCGTCGTGCAACGGATTGAACGCACCGGACAACAACCCGCGCGGCGACGTTGCTGTTAGCGCAGTGTCAAACTTCGACCAATTCGTCGCCGTTCCTTCCGACGGTGGCATCGACCAAAACCAAGATCGAATTCCCGTCCAAAGCATGACCAATGTCGGCTCTGCGGTTTCACTCTCACACTGACACATCGGGTTCGTTGGCCCGATCCACGTCACGCCACAGGCAGACGCGATTTGATCGAGCAACAAGTCCGCGACCAATTGTTCTTCCTGAAGTCGATCACGCAGCCCCTTGTCCAATTGGTATTCGAGAACCTCAGTACAATCGGCGGTTTGCGTGGCGATCCAAGCTCGGTGATCACCCCGCTTGGGTTGATTGCTGACCAATGACGCGGTGCAGCCGGCACCGATCAGTTTTGAAGTCTCGCCACCAAGCTGTCGTCCTCTTTGAAAGGCAACGGTCGCCATCGCGAGCGCGGTTTCGCGAGCACAAAAGTTTTCTGGCTTTCGACCCAACCATTGTGTCAACGCGTCCGAGGCATACGGCACACTCGCTTCGAGTAAGAACGCAGACGCTCCCGGAACCGTCAGCAAATCCGAAATCACTAAACTACCGCCGCCTGTGACGGCGATCACCGCTTGCCGACCGCTGCGATGCACGGCTGAAATCACATCCGATTTGTTGAGCATGATTTTGACTTTGAATGTTCGCTGCGGCTGTGGTTGCATTGGACCGTGAGTTCGATGTTTAACCGCAACGCCTTCGGCGTGAGTGGGAGTCGCGTAATCTTCAATCGCGCACGCCGAAAGCGTCGCGGCTAAACATTTTGGCAAGTTGTAACTCATCTTGTGGCGTTTTCCCGAACAGACATAGCATCTCGGCGTTCGCTTTCCGTTGCTTTACTAGGGAAAGTGGTGCCAGGAATCAGGGATGATTCGGCGACTTGCTCGCTTCATAATGCCGCTCTTGTTCGCGGTGCTGTTAATTGGATTGCTGCCGTGCGTGGCCGAAGTGTGGCTGCGCTGGCAGGAATTTCGAGCCGGTCGTCCGTTGTTGTCGGCTGATCCGCGTGATGAGCTGGTCGTTCCGTCGTGGCTGACGCATCATCAAGTCAAACCAGTTCGTTCAATTACGGGGACGAACCCGGATACCGGTGAAACATTTGAAACGCAGACCAACAGTTTTGGTCTGCGCGGGGTCGAGCCCACAATTCCGAAGCCTGACGGAATGCTGCGCGTGGTTGTGCTCGGTGATGAGACGATCTTTGGGTTAGACGTTGCCGATCAAGACACCTTCACCGCACGGCTCGAAAAACTGTTGCAAGCGGCTTATCGACGGCCTGTGGAGGTCATCAACGCGGGAGTCCCCGGTGATTGTCCGTTGATCGCGGCGTTGCGGTTGAAACACGAACTGCTCAGCTTGAATCCGGACCTCGTGATTTGTCACTTCGACATGTCCGATGTCGCGGAGGATTATTCGTATCGACGATTTGCGACGCTTGGTCACGGCGACGAACCGCTCGCCTGTCCGCATCCTTTGTTGGAGAAACCGGCGGCGGGAGTCAGTCAGCAATGGGGGGATCATTTCTTGTTGGCGAAGTGGGGACAGCGGCAGCTCGCGAAGTTCTGGCGGCAGAAACGCCCCGACGAACCGACCGACGACATTGATCACCCGCTCGGAAAATTTGCGTGGTTGGCGGACAAACCGCCTGCCAGTTGGACTCCGCACATTCAACAAGCGTTGGCCTCGTTGGGTGACTTGAGTCGCGTGACGGCGGCGGGACCGAGTCGCTTACTGGTCATCACTTGTCCGACTCCGTGGCAAGTCTCGGCAACGGCGAGTTCTGGCGAGGGTGTCCGCGAAGAGGCCGGTGTTCCGACTGATGAGTTTTATCGCAGTACGCTCCCATTCCAGTTGTTGGCTCAAGCGGCGAAGGCTCGTGGCCTGACGTTGTGCGATGCGTCGGAGGAGTTTCGTCGGCAGGCGAATCCCGACCGGTTGTTCTTCAACAACGCGCCGAGACTGTCGGCGGCAGGGCATGAACTTTACGCGATATTGGTCGCAAAATTCCTCACAACTCACACGAATGGAACACTGCCACCGACAGCAAATAACAACGATCCGAGTTCGTCTGGCGTGCGTTGACACGTGAAAGGGACACCGTCACGCTCGCTAGGAGGATTGCTCGTTTTTATCCGCAGTGCGGCCTTGCCATCCGTAGGAAGCCTAGACTGCGGAAGCTTCCTGCGGATGGCAAAGCCGTGCTGCGGATGAAGCACTGTCGCTAACACTCCCATGTCGGATGAATTAAGAGACTTCAAAGAGACCATGTCTGACTTACAGCAATACACGATCGAGACAGCAACGCGAGCACGTGCGGCATCTCGCGAACTTGTCCGTGCGAACGGGCAGCAAAAGAACGCTTGGCTGAAACGCTCGGCGGAATTGTTGCGCAGTCACTCGGCGGAGTTGATCGCCGCGAATCAACAAGACATCGACAGGGCTCCGGAGTTCGGGTTGTCAGCGTCTGCGACTGATCGGCTACGACTGACCGACGTTCGATTGGATGCGATCGCCGAGGCGCTGTTCGACGTTGTGCGACTGCCCGATCCGGTGGGCGAGATTATCGACAGCAACGTGCGACCGAACGGGCTGCTGGTGACTCGCGTTCGAGTGTCGCTCGGTGTTGTCTTTTTCATTTATGAATCGCGGCCCAACGTGACGATCGACGCGGCGGCACTGTGCGTCAAAAGCGGCAACGCGGTGATTCTGCGCGGCGGCAAAGAGGCGTTTCACAGCAACATGGCGTTGCACAAAGTGCTCGCCACCGCGCTGTCGGATATCGGTCTTCCCGCCGACGCCGTGCAGTTGGTCAACACGACCGATCGCGAGGCGGTCGGACATTTCCTCAAGCTGAATCAATTGATCGACGTGACGATTCCTCGCGGCGGTAAGTCGCTGATTGAGCGAGTTGCTGCCGAAGCGACCATGCCGGTCATGAAACATTTCGATGGGATTTGTCACGTCTATGTCGATCGTGTCGCGAGCCTGTCGATGGCCGAAAAAATTTTGATCAACAGCAAGTGCCAGCGTCCCGGCGTCTGCAACGCGGCGGAATGCCTGCTGGTTCATCAAGCGGTCGCCTCGACGTTTCTGCCGCGCATCGGACCTGAGTTGGCGTTGCATGGCGTTGAAGTCCGTTGCTGTCCACGATCGCTGCCGCACCTGACTCATGGAACGCTCGCGACTGACGAAGATTTTCGGACGGAGTACCTCGATTTGAAGATGTCGGTCAAAGTGGTGGATTCGCTTGATGACGCGATTCGGCACATCAACGAGTACGGCTCGCATCACACTGACGCGATCGTGACGAGCGATCTTGCGGCGTCGGAACGCTTTTGTCGCGAGGTCGATTCTGCGGCGACTCACGTGAATTGCAGCACGCGATTCAACGACGGCGGCGAATATGGACTCGGTGCGGAGATCGGTATCAGCACCGACAAGTTTCATGCGCGCGGCCCGTGCGGCCTGCGCGAGCTGACTAGCTACAAATGGGTTGTTCACGGACAAGGACAAGTCCGTCCGTAGCAACATCACTCGAAAACATTAGGGAGGCCACGGATGGCAAACCTCAGTCCGTCAGAATTGGCATCGTTGCTCGGCCCGATTGAGCATTCGCTGATACAACGCAGCGCCGCTGCTTGGCCGGCATCAGAAGAACTGCCGCAGTGGAATCATTTTGCCGAAGAGTTCGCTCGCAGTCTGACCGCCCGACTGCGTCCGCTGGTGAAAGCCGCATCGCGCGTGCAGCCGAGTGGCCGCAAATCACAGACAGCGGATGCCGTGATCGCGAATCACGACACTCGTTCGGCTGTCTGTTTTTGGCAGAGCAATCGCTCGGTGGAGCCGTTGTCGATCATCCTCTCGCCGCCGCTGGTCGCGACGTTTGTGAATCGACTGCTCGGTGGGCGATCCCGTCCGAGCCTTGATGAGCCGATCGAGCAACGAATGCTGACGGAGATTGATCATCGCCTCGCTGCGCGGCTAATCGAGGCTGCTCGGCAATGTGTGATTGAAGCCGCGGCCGTTGAACTCTCTGAGTCATCGTTTGCGTTGAACGATCTTCCGCCGCAAACAACGTCTTTTGAGGAGGCTTGGTTGTCCGATTGTCCGTTGCTGCGACTGTCGTTCGAACTTCGTTTTGTTCAGGGAGGCGGCTCGCTCGATTTGTTGATTCCGGTCGAACTCGCCGCTGCATTTGCGTCTCAGAACTCCGATCACTCATCGCAGAACAGGCCACGAAATCATTCATTGGACGAAGTGGTTCTCTCGCAGGGATTATCGAAATTGCCGCCAATATCCGTTGTCGCGCATCTCACACGGATGACGTTATCAGCAGACGATCTCCGTTCGTTGGCAGTGGGCGATGTCTTGCTGACTGATGTTGCACCGGAATCACCGCTCGAGGTCATTGTCGGTGAGGCGACTCATTTTCAGGCGGAGTCCGGTTGCCTGAACGGGCACAAAGCGATTCGATTACTGACGCAGGTTTGATCGAGGTGAACCGCAATCGCGGGCGTTTCTTGACGGGGCGGACGACCGCAACTACAAGGTTGCGACACGTTGGCTCGCCGAGCGTTTTGGTTCGCTTGAGCAGCATCGACGCCCCTACTGCCGAGGAACACCGCAATCGAAAAGTCGCAGAGGATCAACGAGCAGATTCGCATTACCCCTGTGCGAGTCGTCGACCAAAATGGTCACATGGTTGGAGTGATCCCGACTTCGGACGCTCTCCGGCTGTCGCTTGAGGCGGGCTTGGATTTGGTCGAAGTCAGTCCTAATGAGCGGCCGCCAGTCTGCCGCATTATGGATTTTGGCAAATTCAAGTACGAGCAGAAAAAGAAACACGCAGCGAATACCAAGACACACCAAACGGTACTCAAGGAAGTTCGGTTGCGTCCCAAGACGGGAACGCACGACATCGAATTCAAAATCAAGCAGGCTCGTTCGTTCTTGGAACACAAAGACAAAGTGAAGGTCAACGTCGTCTTCCGTGGACGTGAAAACGCTCACCACGACCGAGGCCGAGATGTGCTCAGCCAGTTTGTCGCCGGGCTGGAAGACATCGCGAAGGTCGAACAAGCCTGCAAGATGGATGGAGCCAAGCAAATGTCCGTCGTGCTTGCTCCGAAGGCTTGAGCTTCCCGCAGTTTTCGCCGTAGCGGGTCAGCATTTTGGTCTGGTTTGAAAAACCGACTCGCGAACTGGCCGGGATCAGTGGAAACGTTCGGGGGCGGTCTCTATAGTGCCCTGCTCTTTCGGCGACCCCGCCAGAGTGGCGACGTTGAAATTCAGAATTTGTGGCCCTCGCTTTATGAGACCATTATGCCTAAGCAGAAGACCCACAAGGGAATTAAGAAACGCTTCACGGTGACTGCCTCCGGTAAGGCGAAGCATCGGAAAGCCTTTCGCGGCCACTTGCTCAGCGGCAAGTCCGGCAAGCGCAAGCGTAATCTTCGACAGGACGGAGTCTTGGAGAATTACCAGGCGAAGACGGTCATCGAAGCGCTGCGTCCCTGCATGTAATTAATTTTTTTGCTGCGGACGCTGTTCCGCCATGCTCCGCCGGATCGAAATGCCCGGCTCACGAAGGTGAAGAAAGTCTGTCATGCGTATTAAGTCGGGTTCCATCCGCCATCGCAAAAAGAAACGAATTTTCAAAGAGGCCGAAGGCCGCGTTGGTGGTCGTGGTCGTCTTTGGCGAACCGTCATTGAGCACGTCATCAAAGGGCGCGTTTACGCCTACAATGATCGTCGCTTGAAGAAGCGCGATCTGCGAGCGTTGTGGATCACTCGCTTGAATGCGGCTGTCACCATGCGTGGCGTGTCCTATTCGCGATTCATTCACGGCTTGAAGTTGGCCAACATCGAATTGAATCGCCGCACGCTCAGCGAGTTGGCGATCCGCGAACCGCAGATTTTCGATGAGATTGTCGTTGCCGTTAAAGGGGCGCTCGCTGCTGCGGCCTAATTGTGAAAAGTGCCGCAGCGAACCATCACGGTAATTCGGCGGGAGACATAGGGGCGAAGCCTGCGTTGAGCACATAACAGCTCAACGTGAGTTTCGCCTTTCTGCATTGAATGGGATCAACAAATTCAGTCGTCGAGAATTCGCGGTTGAGGAACAGCGTATGGAACCGCTTCAACAATTCGAACAGTTTGAAACCGCTGCTTTGGCCGCACTCGCCGGTGCGAAGGCTGCCGCCGCTGTCGAAGCAGCTCGCGTCGAATTCCTCGGCAAAAAGAGCGGCCGAATCAAGGAACTTCAGGATTTGCTCGGCAAAGCGACGCCGGAACAACGGCCCGCGTTCGGTGCCAAGTTCAACGAGGTACGGCAGCGAGTTACAGCGGCGCTCGAAGCACGTCAGCAAGAACTCGCGAAGCCAAGAGCCTCGCTCACGGGCATTGATATCAGCCTGCCGGGGGAACCGGTTCGTCTCGGACGTCGGCATCCACTGACTCAAACGATGGACGAATTCAAAAACATCATCGGTCGTATGGGCTTCACTGTCGCGAATGGGCCAGAACTCGAAGATGAACACCACAACTTTGAGGCGTTGAACATTCCGCTCGATCATCCCGCGCGTGACCCGCTAGAGAATTTCTATCTGGCGACAGCAACGGTGACCGCTGGTGGGCCGGTGTTGCTTCGCAGTCAAACCTCAACCGTGCAAATCCGGGTGATGGAAAAGACAAAGCCGCCGATCCGGATCGTGTCACTGGGCCGCGTTTATCGGCCCGACACGATCGACGCGACGCATTCGTGCATGTTCCATCAAATGGAAGGGCTGATGGTCGATACCAACGTCACGATGGCTCAGCTCAAAACAACATTGCGACTGTTTGCGACCGCCTATCTGGGTCGCGACGTGACGATCCGCTTTCGACCGTCGTTCTTTCCATTCACGGAACCGTCCGTCGAAGTGGATATGAGCTGGGGCCAAGGCTGGATGGAAATTGGTGGCGCGGGCATGGTCGATCCGAACGTACTTCGAGCCGTCGGCTACGGTCCAGACGAAGTGACCGGCTTTGCCTTCGGCTTCGGTATCGAACGCTTTGCCATGCAACGATACGGCATCACCGACATTCGCCGCTTCACCGAAAACGACGTGCGATTTCTCAGCCAGTTTTGAGCTCGTTGATTTCGTAGAGCGGTTTTTCAAACCGGCTGCCAAGTTGAGTTACTCAAACTGAGCAGTTTGTTGGGAAGATTTCAACGCAAAGGCGCAAAGCACGCGAAGAGCGACCAAGAAATTAGGGTGATGGGCATTTGCTTGTATTCGCCAAAGGTTCCAGGCCAATGATCATGAGAAATGAATTCTTGGCGTTCCTTCGCGATCTTTGCGCCTTTGCGTTGAAAACTGCTCAGTTTGAGTGAGTTACAACTAGCGCCACAACAATTTGTGTGATGAGTTCAATTCACAGGATCAACCGATGGCCAATCCAATTCAAGTGAAGTCGCTCGATCATGTGACGATCGTAGTGAAAGACCTCGAACGTTCGCGTCAGTTTTACGTTGACGGGCTCGGCATGACCGAAGTGCTGCGGCCGGCGTTCACGTTTCCGGGATCGTGGTTTCAAGCGGGTGTCACACAGATCCATTTGATCCAGGAACATGTCGGTACGCCACCGGCGGGCAATCCTTTGCCGGAACAGTTTCGCACGTCTCGTTCGCATCATTTCGCGTTTGTTGTTGATGACGCTGAATCAACCTATGCACGAGCGCAAGAGCTCGGCATGAAGGTCGTCTCGCCACCAAAATCTCGGCCTGATGGCTTTGTGCAACTTTTCCTCAACGACCCGGATGGCCACGTGGTTGAGCTCTGCTCGTCAGGCCAATGATGTGGAGCCAGTTTGATGAATTCGTCAGCCGTGTTGCGCTGCTCCGGTCATTTGTACTTGGATCGCAGTCACCACTACCAGTGGTGGTGCAATCACAACTTTCAACAAAATGTTCGATTTGCTTGTCGATTGGAGATTCGCTTCCTAACATCCCGCCGCCTTGCTCAACAGCCCGATGAGATGACCGAGACAAACAGGAAGTTTGTCAGTGATCTGTTGGTCGAGCGGGGTAAATTGCCGCTGCAACTTGTCGGTTGTAGTAGGCTCGGATCGAAGGAATGATCCTGGAGAATTCGCATGGACGCGACGCTCGCATGGTGCCGGTGCTTCGGACGCTTGTCGTCCGATTCGATCACCCGGCGACTCTTGCAATCCCCCCGCGATCAATGGGCGTTGGTTGTATGCGTTCTCCAGTTTGTAGTTCCGGCTTTCGTCGGTGATGACCGCCTGAAGGCGGAACTACAAACAATCTTTTAGCCGAGTCAGTGCTCGAACTGACTCGGTGGCACGGGTCGGTTTGCTGAAACTTCGCCAAGTGAATCATGGCACTTCTCAGTGCGCCCAAGGAAGGACCCGTTCGCATGAGTTCAAAACCCGTCATCGGTATCAACGCAGATTTCCGCCCCGCTTCGAGTGAGCACATTGCTCTCACTTGGATTCAATCCGGCTACTACGACCAAGTCTCTGGTGCAAAGACCGCCAAGTCCCCCGGCGGCATCCCCATGATCATTCCGCCACTCGCCGATGACGATGACTTGCGTCAATGCCTCAAGCAAATGGACGGTGTCATTCTCGGAAATTGCACGCTCGATCTCGATCCTCGACGTCTCGGCCTCGACAAGCATCCGGCGACAAAGCCGATGCCGACTCGCCGCGAAGACTTCGATCGTCGTTTGTGCAAAATGGCCGTTGAGATGAAGTTGCCGATCCTCGCGATCGGTGCCGGAATGCAGACGCTTAACGTGATCTGCGGCGGCACGCTGTTTCAGCATATCCCGGAAGACATCTCGCGTGCGTTGCAGCACCGCGATCCAGTCGAGCGAACCTTGCGACACATCATCAACATCGTCCCCGGCACGCGGATGGACGCGATGTACGGTCCCGGCGAAATCCGAGTGAACAGCGATCATCACATGAGTGTCGATCAACTCGCACCGATGTTCAAAGTCAGCGCGACAGCGACTGACGGAGTCGTTGAAGCGTTTGAATCGACCGACGAAGACTGGTTCTGCGTCGGCGTGCAATGGCATCCGCAAAGCGAAACCGCTTCGGCACTCGACATGCAAGTCTTTGAAATCTTCTTGGAAGCGTGCGTTGATCGCCAAGCGGGCGTCAGCAGCAGTGCCGCTCCGGTCATTCTGCCATTCCCGCAGAAGGCCAGCCGAAAAGTCGCGGCGTCTGCGTAGAGCTTGTCCAAGAGCAACATCGTAGATCGGTTTTCCAAACCGGTCGAAGTGAAGTACCCGGTTTGAAAAACCGAGCTACGAAAACGCGGAGATGATCTTAAACAAGTTGTTAGGCATTCGCGGCGTCGTTCACATGGTGTGAGCGACGCCGCTTTTATTTCTATTTCCGACGCCGATATTGCAGCCCTTTCGGCAGAGCCATAAAACGTTGCTGATCTTTGCCGCCTTTGTTTTGAGGTGCATTCCAGCATGACGATCGTTCGGCTCTTTGCAGTTATTGCTTTTTGTGGCATGGTCGGGATTGGCATTTCGCCCGCGCTCGCCGAATTGCGAGTCAGTCCGTCAGCAATTGTGCTTGATCGGCCAGAAGCCTCGCAGCAAATTCTGGTCACAGAGGTTGATGGCGAAAAAAAACTCGATGTCACTCGCGAGGCTCGCTATGAAATCGAGGGCTCGACATCGCTTGCTCGTATTGAAACCGATGGTCTCGTGAGGCCGCTGGGCGAGGGGACGTCGCAGCTCATTATTCGGCACGGTGTGGCGGAAGTCCGCGTGCCGGTGACCGTGTCGGGACTGCAGAATCCTGTTCCCGTATCGTTCGCCAACGAAGTGTTGCCCATTCTGACCAAGGGCCGCTGCAACTCCGGCGGTTGTCACGGCAAGGCGGAAGGGCAGAATGGGTTCAAGCTGAGCTTGTTCGGCTTCGATGCTGCCGCCGACTACGAGGCGCTCATCAAAGAGGGCAAAGGACGCCGAGTGCTGTTGATCGATCCCGAACACAGCATGTTGATCCAAAAAGGAACGGCGCAGGTTCCTCACGGCGGCGGGTTGAAGATCGAACGAGACAGCGCAGGGCATCAACGACTGCGTCGGTGGATTGCGTCCGGAGCCGCGTTTGAGTCAGCCGACGAACGTCAAATCGTTTCGATTGAAGTGGAGCCGGCGCTCGTGGTGATCGGTGCCAACGGAACGCAGCAATTGCGAGTCACGGCGATCGATGACAAAGGGGGCCGCCGCTGTGCGACCGTGGAAGCGGATTACATTTCGAACGCTCCGCACATCGCCGAGGCAAACTCGCGCGGGCTGTTGCAGGCCAGCGACGTTCCGGGCGAAGCGGCGGTGCTCGTGAGGTATCTCGGACATGTCGCTGTCTGCCGAGTCGCCCTGCCTCGACCGGGAAGCACGTTCGCTCGTCCGGCGGGAGCGAACTTCATCGACAAGCACGTGTGGGACAAACTGGCTCGCTTGGGGATTCCTCCCAGCGAACTGATCGACGATGCGACGTTCATGCGCCGTGCGTACCTCGACGTCATCGGCACGCTGCCGACTGCGGCGGAGGCTCGGAAGTTTCTGACGGACTCGTCGGCCGACAAGCGCGGCCGCATGGTGGACGAATTGCTGCAACGCCCGGAGTACGCCGACTACTGGGCGATGAAATGGACGGACTTGCTCAAGGCGGACAAGATCAAGATCACGCCGCAAGGGACGGTCGGGATGAACCGCTGGCTGCGAAAACAATTCGCGGCGAACCGGCCTTATGACGAAATGGTCCGTGAGGTTCTGACCGCTCAAGGTCCGGTGCAGAGCGAAAGCCCGGTCGCGTTCTTCAAATCGCTCGATCAGCCGGAAGTCGCCAGCCGCGCGGTCAGCCAATTGTTTCTCGGCGTCCGAATCGAGTGCGCCCAGTGCCACCATCATCCGTCCGAACGCTGGAGCCAAGACGACTATGCGGGCCTCGCCGGTTTCTTTACTGGCGTCGCAGTCAAGAAACTTCCGGACGGAACAGACGCAATTCTCTCGAAGGCGGGAGTTGATCAAAAACATCCGCGAACCGGCGAGTTAGTTCCTGCGCGGGCACTCGGTGCGAAGTCTGCTGACTTCACCGGGATTACTGACCGACGACAAGTTCTGGCCACATGGGTCACGTCACCGGAGAATCCGTTCTTCGCGAAGG
>JAYUFI010001148.1:0-21082 GCA_043738805.1 Planctomycetaceae bacterium
GATCCGAAAGTGGACTACGCTTTCAAGCGAGTTTTCGGCCACGAAAACAACACGGACATTCTGTGTTCGTTGCTCAACGCCGTCTTGAATCCGCCCGCCGATCAAAGACTGGTTTCGGCTCAAGTTCTGAACCCGTTTCTCGATCAAGAAACCGACGACGACAAACTGGCGATCTTGGATATCAAAGCTCGCGACCAACTCGGCCGGCTGTACAACATCGAGATGCAGATGCGCTACGTGTGGTTTCTCCGCGAACGGATTTTGTATTACTGGGCCAAGCTCCATGGCGGTCAGTTACCAGCGGGAGCCGAATACGAGCAACTGCGTCCCCACAATCTCGGTCCTGTTCTTGGATCAAGTCTTGTTTCCGCCGTTGAATGGCGCTCATCATCGCTTCCGATTGTGGGACGATGAGCGGCAAATCATTTTCACCGACCAACTGGAACTGCACCTGATTGAATTACCAAAGTTTGACCTCCCGCTCGAAGAGTTGACCACAGACCTTGATTGCTGGTTATTCTTCCTGCGTCATGGATCAGAACTCGACCTCGCCAGTTGGCCGAATCAACTGGCCGAACCCACGCTGCAACACGCAGCCCAGGAGTTAAGCATGCTGACTCAAGACGACATTCAACGAGAGCGGTATGAATCTCGAATGAAAGGGTTGATGGATTATCGGAGTGAGATCAAAGCGGAGCGTCAGGAGGGACGTCAGGAAGGCTGGCTAATTGGTCAAATCCAATTGCTGCAGGCGTTTCTCCACAAAGAGCAGACACCTGCGGATGACTTGAACCAACTCTCCGAAGATTCGCTGCGACAGATTTTTTCACCATTGCGTGAGGCGGCTAGAAACGCTGGTTGTCCAGTTCCATGATTACGGTCGGAGTCTCTCGCTGGAGTTGAATATGCTGATTCAAGATGACATTCAACGCGAACGGCTCGAATCTATTGAGAAGAGCTGAGGGATTACCGGAGCGAGAAGAAGGTCGCACGTGCGGATGGAATCGCAAGTGGTCGATTGATCCGCCAAAATCCCAATTTTTCAGGGGCTTCTTCGCGAAAAACAAACATCAGTGGAAGATTTGGACACGCTCTCCGAGGTCTCGTTGAAGGAGATGTCTTCGCGGCTATTTGAGGCGGTTCGGCAGGTGGATTTTGAGGTTGAATTGTTGCGTGTCGATTGCTGATCTCGTTGGTCCTCGCCAGAGTTCGCGGCATCTCTTAAGGAATTTTGATTGAGCCCTTCTTCGACTGACGACACGGCACCTACGACAACAAGCCCTCCGACGAACACGGTCCCCACAACCGGCACGCTGTTGGGGATCGACTTCGGAACCAAGCGTATCGGCATCGCGGTTTCGACTCCCGATCAGTCGATTGCCAGTCCGCTGCAAAATTACGAGCGGCGAAACGAGGCGGAAGACTGCGCGACTCTGAAGCGGACGGCTCGCGAGTACCAAGCGGTCGGACTCGTGGTCGGCCTTCCGGTTCACATGAGTGGCGACGAAGGGGGGCGAGCGAAAGAGGCTCGCAAGTTTGGCGAATGGATCGGGCGCATGGTCGGACTGCCGGTCGTCTTTTGGGATGAGCGATACACGTCGGCACTCGCCGGGCTGTATTTGCAGCAGTCGAACCTCAGCGAGAAAAAGCAGAAGGCGAAGCTCGACAAAGTCGCCGCTCAGGTCATGCTGCAATCGTTCCTCAACAGCGACGATCGACAGCGAGCACCGGGACAATGGCCAACGTCGTTGTGAGATGCTCGGTTCTCTGCACGACGCGCCAGCGAGTGGCTCAAACGTAACCACTCGCTGGCGCGTCGTGCTCAATTTTCGTGTGACGTGTGATTCATTGAGTTTTGTTCGATCACGGGCACGGTCTACCAGCGATGACCACGTACAACGCTTTGCAGATGCACGTCGCCATCAAGCACTTCGACTTGCACATCTTCCAACGAGAGTGCTTGCAGAAGCGTGCCGCAACCGAGGCCGCTGATTGGGCAGGGGGCTGCTTGACCGCCGATGAGTTTCGGGCCGAGGAAGACATGCACTTCGTCGATCAAATCGAGATCGGCAAACGCGCCGAGGATTGCTCCGCCCCCTTCGACGAGGACGTTCGTCATGCCGCGTCGTCCGAGTTCTTCTAACAATAACTGCGGATCGACATGACGAATCCGTTTGATCTCTTTCGCGGAAGCGGGCCGCGACGCATCGCTGGCATCCGTACCGAGCACACAAACTTCCGCACCGACCGCTTGCAGTCGAGCGATATTGTCAGCGGGAGTATCCGGTCCAGAAACAATCAGCAGCGGTGCTTGATCAATCGTCTGCACCAATTTGGAATCGCTGCGCACGGAGGCGATTGAATCCATCACGACGCGAGTCGCCACGCGCGGTCCAGACGGTCGAGCGGTCAGCGACGGATCGTCTTGCCGCGCGGTTTCTGCACCGACGATCACGGCATCAACACGACCGCGCATCTGATGCACGACCGCTCGCGAAGCCGCGTTGCTGATCCACTGAGAGTCGCCGGTGCGAGTGGCGATCTTGCCGTCCCAGGTCATCGCCCACTTGCCGATGACATACGGCAGCCCGGTGGTGATTCGTTTGGCGAACGGAGCTGTGAGCCGCTTTGCCTCTGCTTCGAGCAGTCCAACCTCGACCTCAACACCTGCCGCTTGCAGCTCAGCGATGCCTCCACCGTTCACATGCGGAGCGGGGTCCGAACGGCCCACAACAACCTTGCGAATTCCGGCAGCAAGAATCGCTTGAGTACACGGCGGCGTTTTCCCGAAATGGCAACAGGGCTCAAGCGACACGAACAACGTCGCGTCCTTCAGCCGATTGCCGTTACCACGCGACTCGGCATCACGGATCGCTTCAATTTCGGCATGTGCGCCGCCAAACCGCTGATGAAAACCCTCGCCGAGCATCTGCAATTGGTCATCGACCAACACCGCCCCGACCATCGGATTCGGTTCAACGAAACCTTGCCCGCGAGCCGCTAGCTCAAAGGCACGTCGCATCACGGAAGAATGATCGGGGAATTGCATGTCTGTAGCACACGCGGCTCGCGTGTGTCCGACGCACGCGAGCCACGTGCGCTACGAACCCGGCACCCACAATTTACCCGACGCAGCCGGTTGGTCAGCACTCGCATCCGGAGTCCAAATTCCGCCGTTCGTGACCGCACCGCCGACGCCCGCCAAAGCCGGCTCAGTCGCGACGGCCATCCACGGCGCGGAGATGCGATAGTGGCTGACGACGTTGGTCACGTAGTTGCGAACTTCGGGAACCTTGACGCCGTAATGATCCCACATCCGGCGAAGCAAGCTGTTGCAGGCTTCGTCGTGAGGATTGTCGAGCCGATAACGCAATTCACGCATGTCGCAATCGAGGCTGTGCTCGAACTGCTCTGTTACCGGAACCGCACGTTCGCGCTCTTTGCTGACCCAGTGAATTGCTTCGCTCGAATCCGACAATAGCGCGCTGATGTCGGACAAGAAACGATACACGCGAGACATATCCAGCTTGTCGTGACAAGAAGGTCGTTCGACGATCTTCACGAGAAGTTGCTTCAAGCTTCCCTTGTGTTGCACAAGAGTCGCTCGTTTGAACGCGGCGACCAGTTGCGCATCATCGAGCTTGTCGAACGGCAGCCGAGCGAATTGCAGAATCGACAGCGTCCCGACGTTGCTGCGGTCTTCACTCGCATCGAGCGTCTGCAACGTAGGCAGGCTCAGCTTTGTTCGGCTTGCATTCACGTCGAAAGGGAGCCCAAACCGATCGCCGTACATATCGAGCTGTTGCAACCACGCAGCCAGCGGAACTCGCAACGTATCATCGCCAACAGTTTGCTGCGGAGTCTTACCGCCAAGCGCGGCAAGCGGCGTGTTCGGCCATTCGTGATCCAGGAACCTTCGCCAAACTTCGCGATTGATGCGGCGGATGATCCCCATCGGAGTTGACGCTTCATAATGCCGACGCCACTGCAACGGGAGAAACTCTTTCTCAAACATCGAGTTCGTGACGACGCCGTCTTCGCTCCCCGGCATTTCGATCTTTTCGATCTCGTCACCGACCGCCGCTTCGAGCTTCGCGACCGCTTCCGTAAACGTCGGACCTTCGATGCCGATGATCGCCAAACCGGAGTCTTGATTCGACGCCTCGTGACGATCAAAGACAACAATGTCCGCGATGACGATCGGCACGCTGTCGAGTGTGAAAGCGCCATCGTCTGTGCCACTAACCGGCGATTTGTCGAGCACTCGATACGTGGCCGACGGCTGACGCGGATCGTTCTGCGGACTTTCTGGCTTTGGCTGCCTCACGATCAACGGAATCGAATCCAGTTGAGTCAGCAATTTGGAAACCGTCTTCGCTTTGTAGCTGCGTTGGACAACGCGATGAGCTCCTTCACGATCTCCTCGGCGTCCCAGGGTTTGTGCGAGTGTTTCACACTCGACCGCTGCTTCGAAGTCGGCCGTCTGTTGAGCAGACTTGTGCAATGCTTCAGCGGCGGACTTTTCGTCGCCGTCCCAAGCGCGGCACAAACCACAGTTCCACCACAGACTGGCCACAGCCGCTTTCTTCTGTGTCGCTTCGTCACCGCTGAGTCCGGCCAATTGACCTTCAGCCGCTTCAGCGAGTTTGCCAAAGATTCCCGCTGCTGCTTCGTTACAGCCGAGGAACGCCAGCTTCACTCCTTTACGAATTTCTTTCTCAAACGCATCGTCACCGGAAACTGGAACGAGATCATGACTGCCGCGCAAGATGTACGGAATCTTGGTATCGCCATCGAAGTCGATCAGCTCCACGAAGACATTCTCGCGGTTTTCATCGTTGGCCAATCGCATCGCGAGCGCGAGATACTGCCGGTGAGCCATCGCGCTTCCGCCGCCCGCCATGAATTCGGCGATTGAACGCGCCAAGAAATAAACGATGTGCGGGTACTCGGCCGAGCAGCGTTGAAACGCTCGCTGAATCGCCATCTTGCCCGCTTTCCAACCGTCGCCCAAGAATGACGCGAGGCCGAAGAGCGAGATCGAATACAAATTGTCCGGCTGCAATTCGAGCACTTTCGCGAGCGGAGCCTTCGCCTCCGGCGCTCGGCGATCCATCATCAATGTGAAGGCCGCGAGGTTCTTGACCCACGCGCTCTGCGGATGCGTCCGCTCCAAAGCCATCAGCACCTGCAACGCCTGCTTGTATTGCTTGGTGGATTGATGTCGAACAACTCGTTCGATATCCGCTTCGATACCGTGGCAGCAGAATTTCAATTTCTTGTTACTGCCACAGGGACAGGCAGAGTAAACGTCCAAAGCCATGTGCTGAGCCCGTTCTTGTGATCGAGGTTATTGAAGAAAAATCCGAAACTCAGAGGGTCCGTCCCCGTGAGTTTTCGGTGATGTTTGTATGAAGGCCCGATCCCCGATCGTTCGTTTGACCGGAGTTTAGGACACGGGATGTTAGTGGCTGACTTCCTCGATTCACAGACAACCGCTTTGGGTGATGGAGTGCGACCGAGATTGCTACGTTTGTCGAAAGCCTGCTAAGTTCCAACTGCATTCCCATTGAGTCACGCGGCTGACATCGCCGCAGCACATCTCCAACCCAGCGGAAGAAAAATATGGCCACGATTGTCGTCACTGGCGGTGCCGGTTTTTTGGGAAGTCATCTTTGCGACCGGCTCATCGAACGGGGTGACGACGTGATTTGCGTCGATAACTTCTTCACCGGCCGCAAGGCGAACATCCAACATCTGATCGGCAACCCGCGCTTTGAATTGATCCGGCACGACATCGTGCATGATCTCTTTGTCGAGTGCGATCAAATCTACAACCTCGCCTGCCCTGCTTCGCCGGTCGCGTATCAGTTCAATCCGATCAAGACGATCAAGACCTCGACCGTCGGCATGATCAATATGCTCGGCCTGGCCAAGCGCTGCCGAGCCAGAATCCTGCAAGCCAGCACGTCCGAAGTTTACGGTGATCCCGAAGTGCATCCGCAGACCGAGGACTATTGGGGCTACGTCAACCCGCTCGGCCCGCGAAGCTGCTACGACGAAGGCAAACGCATCGCCGAGTCGCTCTGCATGAACTACCACACGTCCAACGGTGTCGAGGTGCGGATCATTCGCATCTTCAACACCTACGGCCCGCGCATGGACCCCAACGACGGCCGAGTCATCTCCAACTTCATCTGCCAGGCACTGCGCGGCGAGCCGATCACGATCTACGGCGACGGCCAGCAGACCCGCTCGTTCTGTTACCGCGACGATTTGATCGAAGGGATGATCCGCCTGATGGACAACAACGAGCACATCGGCCCGGTCAACATCGGCAACCCCGACGAGAAAACAATGCTCGAACTGGCCCAAGCGGTCATCGCCGAGACCGGCTCGAAGAGCGAACTGAAATTCGAACCGCTCCCCAAAGACGACCCCAAACAACGCTGCCCCGACATCACCCGCGCCCGCACCTGGCTCGGCTGGGAACCGCGAGTGCCGCTCAACGTCGGGCTGGCGAAGACAGTGGAGTATTACCGGCAGTTGCTGGCCAGTTCGTAGTCCCGCCTTCAGGTGACATGACGCGTAAGCGAAGGATTCTTCGCAACATCCCTTCGCTTGCGCGCCAGGCTTCAATAGCACACGTTGTCACGGAATCTCCTCGAAGTGTGAATAATTCAGGCTAGGCTTTGCCGCAGCTTGATTTTCGGGTCGTCGTGCCACACTGGGCAACGCACCCGATCCGCGGACCTCCCTGAGCGACATGCGGCCCGCTGCCGGAATCACCCGGCGGGAAGTAATCGAAGTGCGGTCGGTATTCGCCCCCGACTTGATACCGCAGAATCTGCAACCCTTCGCCATGGTCGACCGGCCAACGCAACAACTCCGTCAACCGCTGATCAATCCGCGTGATGAAGTCATCGGCTGTTTTTTGGAGTGGGTGGATTTTGGGCGTCGGGGGGCGAATTCGCGGGGAAACGAGCGGTTGAGACGGTAGAGAAGTTTTGTCTTGAGTCGCGTAGGCCAGAGCAGTGCGGACTTGGTCACGCCAATGCTGAAGCTTGAAACGCAAGCAAAGGAACTGAAGCAAAATCCATTCGCTTGCGTTTCAGGCTTCGGTGGCACACGCAATCACGAAACCTCCCCGATCAGTGAATAATCACTGGTAACGGCCTCCGACTCACCCGGACGTTCAAGCTGCCACCGTGAATAATTCTGATTAGGCAATTTGGGTGTCGCTGGCCGAGGCGGCGGGTGTGAAATTTTAACGACTCTCCCGACTTTGCAAGGTTCGGCGAGTCGTCCGAATGTAACGGTCGTCGGACCAATGACGCCTATGCCGAGGAGCTGAAGCAAGACTTGGTCAATACCTTCGGAACAACCGTCAAAACCGAACATTGGTCGGTCAAAAGGCCGATTCGATCCTTCGTCACACGGACGTGACATCGCTGTCGGGCGGAGGCCCCCAATCCTTCGGTCGCAGCCTGCATTCTGCAAACGGACGTTGCCGAAGGGGCTCAACATGCTTAAGCCAGTTCTCGTGTCGCTGATCATGGTGACGCTCGTCGCGTTGGTCGTGACGAATTCGTTCGCCGATCATTGGGTCTATGTGCCGCTGGGACCGAATGGTGCCGCTAGCCCACAACCTGTCGCTCCGGCGAGAGGGCCGATTCAACAAGTCAACGGTGTTGTGTCTCAAGGTGGTCCGAGTCTCGGCTATCACGATGCTGCGAGCCTCGGATATCCGTATCCACCGCCGATGCCGCGACAGTATCCGCAAATGCACGCACCGATGTATCCAACTCCGGTGCCGAACGTGCCGGTTCAAGTGGGCGGAACGGTCGTGAGCAATCCCGCCTTCGTGCCGCACGAGATGCTTTATCCGCATCAATACAAGGCGCTGTATCCGCCGTTCTACCACAAGGTCAAAGGGGCCTGGTGGTGGACGCCGTGGGGCATGGAATCTCACGACAAGTGGGAACTGCAAGGGACCGAAGTGAAAGTGAAATACCGCAGCAGCTTCGCCCCGTTCTCCGGATTCGTGGCACCGCATCACTGGTAAGTATCACTTTGAAAACGGGTCTGTAGGACGGGCACTCCTGCTCGTCGAAAACCGGACGATATCGCAAACCAGGCCCCGTCAAATACCAGGCGACGGGCAAGAGTGCCCGTCCTACAAAGGCTCGACGGATCGAGTCATTCACGAACGACAAACGATAATCCACATGGATGTGGGAGCTGAAATCATGGTGTTGAGAAAACTTTTTCGCGGCGGATTCTGGCTGTTGATGGTCGGAACTTCGCTCGCTGCGACGACTCAATTGGCGCCGGCCAGTGAGCCGTCTGAAGGTGGCAATCCACAGGGAGTCGTCCGACTTTCGGATCAAATTCCTCGCAGCGGAATCCAACAGGTTTCGTATGCGGAGGCGATCTCCTGCGGACAAACGGCCGCGACCGGTTGTGCGAATGGGGCTTGTCCATCGGGAGCGTGCGCAGCAGGCTCATGTGGGACCGGAGCCTGTGCTAACGGAGGCTGCGCGAATGGAGCCTGCGGAGCTGGTGGCTATATCATGCGACCGAATGGTGCAGGTGCCGGCAACGGTGGAGCGAGCAGTTCGTATGACCCCAACGATCCTTGTCGCGGACGTCGTCTGTATGGACATGGCGACCGTTGGAATCGCGAGGTCGAAACCTATTCATTCCGAGACTTCGGTCACGACACGTTCGGTTGGGCGATGCCCAACAAGAATGGTCACTGCAACGGAAATGGCTCCGGCAACGCAGGCCAGAATCAATGTCCGCAATGTCGTGCTCGTGGCTCAAAATGTGATCGTTGTCGTCAAAGCCAATGCTGGCTCGATCAGCAAGCGGACATGTTCTACGCTCGCAATCGTCAACAGTCGGATATCCTGGGAGCACACATCCGAGGGAAGCTCGCCTATCTGACTCCGATGGGAAATGGTGGTGCGGGCGCTCCGCCGTTTGGTTGCTATCAACTCGTCTATCCTGTCGCTCCAGACTACGCCCATCCGAACGACATGCAGCAACAGTATGGAGCTCAAGGCTACGGAGTCCCGATGTCCGTACCGCTCGCTCCGAACGTGCGTCACACAATGAACTACTCCGCTGGAATGCCTGCGAGCCGTTTGACGCCGATCTCGAATGTGATCCCGCCACAACGCTGTCCGTAACACGCAATGCTCAACAATTTCATCGGGGCCAATCGGCACCCGCTCGCTGAAACCGCAAAGGGAGACGTCATGAAGACCACGTTGCTCAAAGGATTGAGCCTCGCCGGACTGTGCTTGATTGCCATGTCTGTGGCGACGACCGCAAATGCTCAGCCCGGATGTCCGTGTCCACAAGAATGTCCGCCGCAATGTCAGCAATGCCCGACTGGTTGCCGCCCCAACTGCAATCCGTGCGGAGTCTGTTGCCTCGGCTGCAAGAACAATGATTGCTGCCTACACGCGATCAAGAAGTGGGCCTTCTGCTGTGATTACTACATCCTTCCGCCGGACTATGGTTGGAACGCGCCGACGAAAGTCCCCGTCGTTCGGAAGAATGTGGCTTATTACCGCTACTATCCAGAAAACTGGTATGGTGCCGGTCAGGCGAACGGAGCTCAATATCGTTCCTATCCGATGGCCGCAAATCCGACGGACACGACACAGCTCGGCTACACGTACCAACAAGTCCCGTATTGGCAACCGCGACCAAGTCGTCTGCCACCTCCGCCGGTTCCGTCGCAGTGGCACGTGCGCGAAGCGCACCGCAACTACTACGGTCAATATCAGAGCTTCTACACCCCGATCCATTACCACCAACCAGCGGCCGGAACTTACCTCGTGACGCCGCTGCAATCGGCTCAACCTTGTCCTGTTCCACAAGGGGCCGTTCCACAACCGTTAGACCCGATTCCTCCAATACCGGAACCAGCCGGTGTACCGCAAAAGCTTGAACCTGAACCGATCGCTCCGGCACCTCCTGAAGAGAGCAAGTCAGCGAAGAAAGCTTCGTCCAGCTCATCGGTGACGTTGCTTCGTCGCCGGTAGTTGTCAGGTTTCAGAAAAACACCGAACAGCAGCGACGCGAGGTGAAAGCCTCGCGTCGCTGCTGTTTTGTTTGATGGGCGTTCTGCGAGTGTTGATTCCACTTTCATGCCAGCACGACGCGCCAGCGAGTTGTCGTCACTGAACCACTCGCTGGCGCGTCGTGCTTACCTGAAAACGTGAGGCGATCCGCACCGCTTTGCCTGATCGCGCCGCTCGCGCGAGATTCCTGACAACCCTGCAACGTTGCGGGTGCTGCTGTTGAGGAACGAGGGAGTGTCGCGTTCTCATCCCTGTCGCGACAGAATTTCAGGCACTCGATGCAGAGGCCAGCCTGCTCGAAAGGAGGTCGCGAGCAACCGCGAGCTTTCGCTCGTGTTGCGGAGCTGGGTTCCTCATGCGAAGGGTACGATCATGCGACGAACTGACGGACGACACGGATTGGTTTCTGCAAATTCTGAGTGCCGCGCTCACGGACGATCGCTCCGAAAATGGATTTCACTGCCGCTGGCTCTGGCCATCGGAGCGTTGACCGTCTTGGCCTCAACCGAGGCTCACGCTCAAAGTCGAGGTGGCGGGATGTGCCCCGGACATGGCGGCGGAATGGCGGGCCGCAGCATGAACGGTGGGATGATGTCTGGAAATATGGGCTCCGGCGGAATGGGCTTCGGCCAGATGATGCAAATGGGGCAGATGTCGCAAATGAATCAGCAACGTCCGATCACTGCGATGTCGCAACAACAAGGAATGCAGCAGCAAGGAATGCAGCAGCAAGGTTTCGCGCGACAGCAGGCCATGCAACAGCAACAACGTCCGCAACAGCGGTTTCAAGGTCAGCGTCAAAACTTCGCTCAACGTCCGCCCGCGAAGTTCAAAGCGAAAACCACTCAGCGCAAGCCAACGGCTGCGGCCACTGTCGCAACAAAGCCAAACGTTGCCACGAAGACGAACGCCACACCAGAGACATAACGCACCGAGACCGAAGTGTGGCACGACGCTCCGCGTCGTGAATCGTGACGCGGAGCTTCGGGCCACGATCGAGCAATTGAGCAACCTTCAAAGCTGTGGCGTGTCTGACACACGTCACAGCTTTTTGTTGCGCCTGCTCGGTCGTGCTTACCCTTCTCATCGCAACGCCGATTCCTCTACTCTCTCGCCCGCTTATTCTCTGACCTCAAACCCCATATCGGTTGCCCATGAAGACTGACGAACTGCGTGAGAAGTATCTGGCCTTTTTTGAGTCCAAAGGTTGCGTTCGCCGTCCCAGCGATGTGCTCATTCCGCGAGACGACAAGACGGTGCTCTTCACGCCTGCCGGGATGAATCAGTTCAAGAATCAGTTCCTGGGGATCGGGCCGATTGACTTCACGAAGGCAACCACGTGCCAAAAGTGCCTGCGCACGGGCGACATCTCGAACGTCGGCATCACGGCTTATCACCACACGTTCTTTGAGATGCTCGGCAACTTCTCGTTCGGCGATTACTTCAAGCGGGAAGCGATCCATTGGGCGTGGGAATTTTTGACGTCCAAGAAGTGGCTCGGTCTCGACGGCGAGCGGTTGAGCATCACGGTGTACCTCGACGACGACGAGGCGTATGGCATCTGGCACGACGAAGTCAAAGTTCCCGCCGCGCGGATCACTCGTTGCGATGAGGCCGAAAATTTCTGGCCCGCGTCGTCACCCTCGCAAGGACCGGACGGCGTCTGCGGGCCGTGCAGCGAGATTTATTATTTGCCTCCCGATTCGGAGAAGACGGTCGAGATTTGGAACCTCGTTTTCACGCAGTTCAATCGTGTCGGAGCACCGCCGAACAATCTGCAACCGCTACCGAAAAAGAACATCGACACCGGCATGGGTCTCGAACGCTGTGCGTCTACGTTGCAGGGAGTGCTCAGCAATTTTGAAATCGACATCCTCAAGCCGATGTGCCTCGCGGCAGGGGACGCCCTCGGTCTGAAATACGAATACGCTGCCGCTCACGGGCGGGCCTGTCGTCGTATCGCCGATCACGTCCGAGCCTGCACGTTCGCGATTCACGAAGGGGCACTGCCCGGCAGCGACAAAGAAAACTACATCGTTCGTCTGTTGCTGCGGCGAGCGGCTCTCGAAGGCTACTTGCTCGGCAAGCACGATCCGTTCTTGCACACGCTGGTTCCTGCGATCGTCGCGGGCATGAAGGCCGCATATCCGGAGATCACCAAGACGGTGGACTCGGTCGCGAACGTGATCCGCGAAGAAGAACTGCAATTCCTCACGATCGTTGATCGCGGGATTCCCAAGTTTCAGAAGCTCGCCGACAAAGCGAAGTCGAGTGGCGGTGTCTTGTCGGGCGAGGCCGCGTTTGACCTGCATCAGACAGACGGCTTCTTGATCGAGCTGACCGAATCGCTCGCCGCGCAGGCCGGATTGAATGTTGATCGAGCGGCGTTTGATCGTTGCAAGTCGGAGCACGAAGCCAAGTCGGGCAGCGGTGCGTTTTCCAACTCCGTCATGGCGGCGGGACCGATCGACTCACTGCGCAAACAAGGCGGCACCGAGTTTCTCGGCTACGAAGTCACTCAAGCGAACGACTGCAAAATCGTCGGCATCATCGCGAGTCAGCGGCTCGTCACGGAGTTCACTTCCGTCGGCAACGCGGAGCCGATCGGCATCGCGCTCAACCGCACTCCGTTTTACGGCGAATCGGGCGGACAAGTCGGTGACGTCGGCACGCTGACCGCAGGCGGTATCGAGTTCGACATTCTCGACACGCTGAAAGACGGCGACGTCTGGTTGCATGTCGGTACGCTCAAACGAGGCAAGCTGACCGTCGGCCAAACTGTCACCGCGACCGTCGATATCGAACGCCGATCGGGCATTCGCCGAGCACACTCCGCCACGCACATTCTGCATCACGCGCTGCGACAAACGCTCGGTGATCAAGCAACGCAACGCGGCTCGAAGGTCGATCGCGACACGCTTCGCTTCGACTTCACCCACAACAAACCAGTCAGTGATGAAGAGCTGCAAACGATCGAAAACGAAATCAACGCCCGCATCGCTGAAGGGGCGTCGGTCACGACGAAGCTGATGCCGATCGAGGAAGCGCGAACGCTTGGAGCGATGGCCCTCTTCGGAGAAAAATATCCCGACAACGTCCGTGTCGTTCGCATGGGCGACTGGAGCATCGAACTCTGCGGTGGCACGCATTTGACCAACAGCGGCCAAGTCGGCTTATGCAAGATCGTCGCCGAAGAGCCGGTCGCCAAAGGGGTCCGTCGCATCTCGGCCGTTACCGGAGCAAAGGCACTCGACCGAACGCGGCAAACGGAATCGCTGGTCAAAGAGTTGTGCGGTCTGATGAAGTCGCCCGCTGAAGAATTGCCGAAGCGGATCACCACCCTGCAAGACGAACTCCGCGATGCGAACCGAGAACTCGCCAAACACGCCAGCGCCTCCGCTGCCGGTTCGGTGGACGAACTGATCGAGCAGGCTGAAACAATCGGCGGCGTGCGAATCATCACGCACCTCGTCGAAAATGCGACGCGCGATTCGATTCGCGAAATGATCGACCTCCTCCGCGACAAAGCCTCCCCTGCGGTCGTGTTACTGGGAGCCGTCATTGACGGCAAAGTGGCGGTGATCGCCTCGGTCAGCAAAGACCTGATCCCCAAGGGCCTCCACGCCGGTGACTGCGTCAAGGCCGCCGCAAAGGTCGCGGGCGGCGGCGGTGGCGGCCGTCCCGACATGGCCGAAGCCGGCGGCAAAGATCCCGCAAAGTTGGCCGAGGCACTCAAAGCCGGAGCGAATTACTTCCGGTCAAAGCTCGGATAGTCACTGCCTGTTTTACGTGTCTCGATACGTTGGAAATCAACAGACACTTGTTCTACATGCCCGCGAACGATTGGTTGTTGACCGGAAGCAACGGACTTGCGGTGAGCTTGAAATGTTAATTCCGCAATCATCTCCAAACTTTGACATGGACGAACTGCCGATAATTCTTCACATTACATTCACTGAATTTTAACAAATGGTTCAGCCCTTCATTTCTCAACGACTCAACACCTTCTCACGAGGCCCCAATCATGGGGGATCTCTACCTCGGGCTGCTGGTTCTGGCGGTGCTCGACACGGCGATGTTTGTCGTCAGCCGAGCGATCGGGCGGCGTGTTTCGTCACACGGCAGGAATGCGATCGCGGTTTTTTCTTTCACGGCCATCCTCGCTTATGCCGCTTTTTTGTGGGACCAAACCGTGCTGGCTCGGCTGCTGCCGTTTTCTAATTTGGTCGTTGTCGGAAACTGGTATCTGCCAGCCGCTGGCTTTCTCGGCGGGCTCGCCTCAACCCAAGTGAGTTCAGCGAAATGGCGACGTTGGCTAGCAGTTGGCGGGCTGCAATTTGCTGCGGTGGTAACGGCGATTTTGCCGCTGATCGGCAGTGCTCCACGGTGTGGCAATCAGTGGGATCACACGGGAGTCTGTTTTCAGACAACCAATCAAACCTGCTCTGCCGCATCTGCGGCCACGCTGTTGAAGATGCACGGCATTGAGGCTACTGAGCAAGAAATGGCAGAGGTGTGTCTCACACGCAATGGGACAAACTGGATGGGGCTGTATCGCGGACTCAAAAAGAAAACCGCCGGAACAGACTGGGATGTCGAAGTCTCTACCTGCTCGGCCAATGAACTCCACGCACTCCATCGACCAGCCATTCTGAGCGTCGGCCTGCCGTTAACCGGCAACCTCGATCTCCGCACGCAAGCCGAATTTGGTTGGACCCCCGGTGTTCGCCACTCGATCATTCTGCTCGGCTTTACGGAAGACGACCTCGTTGACATCGCTGAGCCCACCGCCGGTGTCGGTCGCGAACGTTGGACGGTTTCCAACCTCCACGAATTCTACCTGGGCCAATGCGTCCGATTGGTGCGCCGCTCGGGAAGGTAAGTACGCTTTGATCGTCGCAGCAACGGCATTGGTCTAGCTTTTCGTCTCGCCTTGCCGACCGCTATTCTGTCGCCGCCAAGATTTACGGGTAGTCCCGTTGTTCTTCTTGGCTCAATCACTCCGCTTCATACCGCCGCAGGTATTCCTTGATGTGCAACTTGCGGACGGTGTTGTCGGAACTCATGTAGCGGATCGTACCGAAGATGGGTCGGATCGGTCCCCACGGGCGGTCGAAGCGGCCGAGCACCCAGAAGATGCCGCTGTACGAGTTTGGGTTGCGACCATCGAGCGCGTACTTGTTGTTGAGTTCGATCATAACATCGAGTGCTTCACGCGGCGTGCGGGACCATTCGAGGATCTTCTTCCCCCACAGCATTCGCAGGTAATTGTGAATGCGGCCTTCGCGGAGCAATTGCGTTTGTGCGGCGTTCCAGACGATGTCATGAGTCCTCGCGTTTTCAAATTCGTCGAGCGAATAAACATGCTCACGCGGATCAACGGCGTGTTCTTCCAATGTCGTCTGAGCCCACGTTGGCAACGATTTGTACTGGTCGTAGTCGTCTCGCTGCGAGCAAAACGTATAACCCAGTTCCCGCCAGATGATCAGCTCATCAAGGAACGATTCGGCGTTCTCGCTGACTCCCCACCAACCACGCCGGCCTCCATTTGTCTTGAGCAAGCCAGGATGCCACTCCTGCGATGACATCAACTCGTGAAAGACTTCGTGGGCTGAGATGTGTCCAAAGTGCAAATACGGAGACAGCCCGCTCCGCACGTCATGATCGGGATGATTTCCCTGTTCGCTGTATTGAGTCAGTCGATGATCGAGAAAGTCGCGCATCGCGGCTCGTGCGGCGATCGAGCCTCCTCGCGTCTCGACCACTCCGACCGAATGATCGATCGACAAACGAGACAACTCGGCAGCGTCCCCCGCGAGTAATTCGGGAGAAGTCGGCGGCCACCGGCGTGCGATCTCTGCGGGCAACTTGCTCAAGCGTGGTAATCGAACTCCGGCGAGTGGATCGGGCAGCGGCATCTCTTCCAGATGCCGCGTCAGGTTCTTCTGCAAGAACGAGCGAAACGACAACGCGGTCACAAAGACCTGCGATGCCGCTCGCAAGGGCAACAGACCGTTGGAGTCGACCTGCTCGACAAGCACCGGCAATCGGCTGGCAGCCGACGCAACCATCCGAGGCAAGAAGAAGCAAGGAAATTCATCGGTAACGACCACGCAGGCTCGCTCGGCCAACGCGGCGAGCAATCCTTTGTCGGCATCTAGTGATGGTTCGACATACGGAAAGTAGGCGACGTTGTGTTTCGCAAATGCTGCCGCGTTGTCTCGCATCCCGTCGATCACGAACCGATGAATGCGATCGCTGGCCCATCGGTAACCGACTCGCAACGGTTCAAAGATGAGCAGCGGCTTGTTGAGTTTCTTGGCCCACTCGACGGCGCGTTGCAAGCCGAAATTCCACGTCGCCCGCCGAGTGGCAATCATCCAATACAAAACAAACTCACCGTCAGCCCGAATGGATTGTTCGTTCGCGGGGCGGACGCGAAGGTCAGGCACAAACGGCATCGTCTGGAAAGCTCCTCGAAGAGTGCGGATGAGGATACAGCATGACGAGCCTTCGCAACGACTCAAAGCCTGCCGATTGACGAATGAGTCCACTGTCGGTGGGATGCGTCAATTGCCTTCGTTCATACACAGACCGTTGAGAGGAGAAACTTCCAATGAAGATGACGCTGTTGAGATTCGAGCTGGCCGTGCTGCTGCTCGGCACTATTGTTGGTCCGCAAGTTTCAGCCGTTGAACTAACGCTGACATCGCCGACATCGCATCAGGTGATTCAACGGAACTCGTTTGATCCGCGACACGCTCACGAGCATCACGTCGGCGGGCCGGCGTTGGGTGAAGGGGATATGCCTATTCAAGGCGAGTGGCCCCAAGAGCTGGCGAGCGTCAAGGCGGACGATGTGGCTTGCGAAGCGAAGCTGCAGCGGCTCGAAGGGGCGTTTGGTCGTGACTTGGATTGGACCGCGTGTCGTTTGAAGCGAGACGGCACACGTTGGTCGGCCAGTCTGCGAGCCCCAGCGGGTGGTTGGTACAAGTTAGACGTGCGGCTGCGACACGGGGACAACACCGCTGTTGCAGGCTCGGTGCAACCGATTGGCGTGGGCGAGGTGTTCGTCATCGCCGGCCAGTCGTATGCCGAAGGAACGAACGACGAGCGGCTGCGTGTGGAAGACAAGCTCGGCCGAGTTGTCGCGTTTGACGTGATCAAGGGGACGTGGCAAGTGGCCCACGATCCGATTCCGAACAAGGCGGACGGCGGTTCAATCTGGCCGCCGATGGGAGATCTCTTGGTGCCGACCGCTCGTGTACCGATTGGATTCGTCAACGTGGCTGTCGGCGGGACCGCATCACGGCAGTGGATGCCGGGCGAAAAGCTTTACGAGGATCTCAAGGCTGCGGGCCTGAAAGTCGGCCGCTTTCGAGCCGTGCTTTGGCAGCAAGGTGAGTCGGACGTCATCGAAAACATCTCGACGGAAATTTACGTCGAACGTTTGACGAAGATCCGAAGCGAGTTGGCCAAAGCCTGGGGGTTTGAACCAGCGTGGTTGGCGGCCAAATCGACGCTGCATCCCACGGTCTACAACTACCCCGACCGCGAGCAACGCATTCGCGATGCGATTGACCAACTCTGGCAAACGCCCGGTTTCCGCCCTGGTCCCGATACTGACATCCTCGCCGGTGAAAACCGTGGCGGTCCCACGACTCGCCGCCATTTCAGCGGACTCGGTCAGCGCCGTGCCGCGCTGCTGTGGTTCAACGCGGTGTGGAACGAAATCAACCGCCGATGAATTCCTCTTCGCGAAGTCATGGAGAAGCGTATTCCGGTCGTTGAATTTGAGTAGCAGCAAGACCAGAATGCCCGCCCGGTCTGAGCCGCTTGAAAGGCTCGTCTTATCCCGATTCGTCACCAATCACCGAACGCGACAGGCACACGGCCTGTTGCTACGAGATCACACTAAGGAGTATTCGTTATGGCCAATGTGGCAAAGCTGGCAACCGATGCGTTGAGCGCGAGTAACGGCATTTTTCGTTTGGCACCCACTTGGGTGCCTCGGTCGTTCTTGCAGCCGGGCAAACGGCTGAAGCTGCATCCGGCGGACTATTACGCTCTGGGCACGCATCGTGGCGGCATTGATGAGCGCTGGTTTGGCTCGACGACGTTCGCCATGAACGATAATCGTTCCGCCGATGAGGGCCTGAGCTACGTCGTCTTCGGCAAAGAGAAATTCACGTTGCGCGACGCGGTCGAGGAGATCGGTTCGGACGTCATCGGCTCGGCGATCTGGAAGAAGTTCAAGAAGTGGCCGGTCTACTCGAAATTCTTCGACAACATGGGGCCGATCCCGCACCACATGCACCAGAACGAGAAGCAGGCCAAACTCGTCGGGCAAGAAGGGAAGCCGGAGTCATATTACTTCCCGCCGCAGATGAATCAGATCGGGAACAATTTCCCGTACACGTTCATGGGCTTGGAACCGGGGACGACGAAGCAAGACGTGATCGATGCGCTCGCGCGTTGGAACGACGGCGACAACGGCATCCTCGATCTGTCGAAGGCGTACCGTTTGAAGCCTGGCACCGGCTGGCTGATTCCGCCGTGCGTGCTGCACGCTCCCGGAAGCCTTGTGACTTACGAGCCGCAATGGGGCTCGGATGTGTTCGGCATGTACCAGTCGATGGTCGAAGGCCGCGCGGTTCCGCGAGCGTTGCTCACGAAAGATTTCCCGGAAAAGAAGCACAATGACTTGGAATACCTCGTCGATGCGCTCGACTGGGACAAGAACGTCGATCCGAATTTCAAAGACAACAATTACCTCGAACCGATCAACATCGGCGACACGTCGAGCGACGGCTATCAAGACCGCTGGATCGTTTACGGTCGCGTGGACGGCAAGCAGTTGTTCTCGGCGAAAGAACTGACCGTGATGCCCGGCGCGAAATGCACGATCAAGGACGGCGCGGCCTTCGGATGGATCACGACTCAAGGCCGAGGCCGCATCGGCAAGATGGCCCTGCAAACGCCGGTCATGATCCGTTTCGGCGCGATGACCGAGGACGAAGTCTTCGTGACTCAGCGAGCCGCCTCCGAAGGTGTCGAAGTCGAAAACACCGGCACCGAACCGCTCGTCAGCCTGCGTTACTTCGGTCCAGATGCGTTCGCGGATTCTCTACTGCCGAACGTCGGCGACTACAAGAAATTCGCGACAACGACTGGCAAGAAAAAGAAAAAGTAGGCAACCGGTCGATTGGAAAGGCGGCATGCCAACAATCCTTCGTGAACATGGCTATCGTTTTTTCTTTTATGTCACTGATCGTTTTGAACCGCAGCATGTGCATATTCAACGAGATGACAACGCGGCTAAAGTCTGGCTCGACCCATTAGAGATTTCGTTCTCTGATGGATTTCGCCGTCATGAATGCAACGAGATTTTACGGATCACAGAACAGCACTCGGCGATTTTTTGGCGGCCTGGCATCGCAAGTTTGGAGGACTCACCGATGAATGAGCTTCGCATTCAGCAGGTCACCTTCTCTGGCGACGAGATGTCTGTGACGTTTTCCGACAAGCATCACGTCATGGTTCCGGTCGCAAGTTTCCCACGTTTGTGCGTGGCGACGGAATCGGAACGCGAAGACTGGACGCTCATCGGACGTGGGTTGGGTGTGCATTGGGAAGCGGTGGATGAAGACCTGTCCGTCGAGAACATCCTCACCGCTTACAGTCGGTCTCGAAGAGAAATGTACGACGCCTTACCTCAAGTTTGATTTGCTATTTTTTGCCCGGTTCGCGCAAACCGGTTTCGTTTCTACTCATCAGGATTGGCCCGACAGGCTTCATTAACAAGGACATCAACATGCCGAACATCTTCCCGAAACTTCACAACGCCATGTGGCCTGGAATTGTTGGCAAAGGGTCGCCGGGGGCGGAGCCGTTTATTGCTCTCGACCGCATGCTGGAGTTGACGACTCAAGCCGAGGTCAACGGGCAGAAGTTTGATGGCGTAGATCTCTTCCTATTTGATCCGCACATCAACATCGACCTGAGTGAGGACGACGTGAAGCGAGTGGCCGACAAGATCGCCTCGAAGGGTCTGGCGGTTGGGTCTGTCGTGGCTCCGGTGTGGCCGGGGACGGTGGGGGACAGCGCGATGGGCGGGCCAGAACAGCGGGCCAAGTTTGTGCTGGCGGTGAAAAAGGCTTGTCGGATTGCCGACATCCTTAACCGGCACGGCGTGCGGAAGTATGGCATCATTCGGATTGATGCCGCCGATGGTCCGGCTCATTGGTTGGAAGATCCCGTCGGTAACACCAAGAAGATCGCATCGACGTTCCGCGAAGCGGGGATCGTCGCGGCGGCACATGGCGAGCGACTCGCGGCAGAAGGGGAGATCTGTTGGGGCGGGATGCACTCGTGGAAGGACATGCTCGACCTGCTGGAGCAGACCGACATGCCGGGGACCGTCGGATTCCAAGCCGATCAAGCTCACACGTATTTGTACTTGATGGGCTACAACGCGCCGCAGCACGCGCTGCTCAAAGCGGGTTATTCGCAGGCGGAGTTCGATGCGGCGTACACGAAGATGACCGACGCTTTGCGTCCGTGGACGATCGACTTCCACGTGGCTCAGAACGACGGCACGGTGCATGGCTCCGGGGACCACGACAAGACGGGCCGTCACTGCCGAGCCGACGATCCGAATGGCAAGCTCGACATCACCGCCACCGCCGGCTACTGGCTCAAGGGAGCGAAAGACCGCGGCATCCGCCACCTCTGCTGGGACGGCTGCATGTTTCCAAACGCGACGCTGGAAGATCCGAAGACCTGGAACACGATCCTCGGAGCAATGATCAAGGTGCGTGATGCGCACGGTTGGAACGACTGAGCATGGCACAATCCTTACGGAATCTCCGTGAAGCGTGAATCATTCAGGCGAGTGCTTTGTCACAGCCAAAGTTTCGGGTGTCGGGTGGCTGGGGTCGAGCGAAGTGAGCCCCCAGCCTGCGTTTCGCTGGGGGCTCGCGTTG
>JAYUFI010001149.1:0-1070 GCA_043738805.1 Planctomycetaceae bacterium
AGCCAGTGATGTCCGGGGGCTAACGCCCTCCGGCTCACCAAAACGATTTCTCGGGTCGAACGGACTACTTGAATTTCGCGGCCGGAACTTTGATCTGGCCGAGGTCGTTTTCACCCTTCTTGATGGTGATCTTCACGGTCTTCTCGACGTAGCCGACTTTGCTGTGCCAGTAGCGAAATTCCAATTCACCCGCCGGCAGTTTTTCGATCTTGAACTTGCCGTCCTTGTCCGTCACGACGGCATAGGGATGATCGATGATCAAGCAATAGGCGGTCATCCACGGATGAATGTCGCACTTCACTTGAGTCGGCAGCGTTTCGGCGACAGCCAATTTCACCGGCAGACCTTTTTGCTCCATCGGTGTGACCGTGAAGTTGACCGGTTGATTTTTGATCGGTGCCGTGCGCGTGTTGTGGTTGAAGGCGTCCATCGACTTGATGAGCAGAGTTTGGTCAATTCGAGCCACCAGCGAGTGCGGCATGAACCGGCAATTCTTTTGGTCCAAGACCGCCTCTTTCGATTTCGAGTCTTTCAAGTCCGGATGAACTTTCGGCTTCTTGGTCGCGGGGATGTAAACGAAGAGGTCCGCGATCCCCTTATTGTCTTTGTTGATGATGAGTTCATCGCTCGGAATCTCTGCGCCGCAGATCGGCTCTTTCTCGTTCTTGATCATCTCCACGGCAGGAATGTCGCCGTCCAGAATGAACTGACCGGTCAGATCGCCGTAATCATCGGCGCGAACGGCAGTCGGAAAAACACTGGCTAAGCCGAGCAAGCCGACAACAATCAGGGCACGTCGAAACAAACGAAACGCTTTCATTAAAGAACCCCATGAAATGAGAGTAATCGGGAAGGCAGGGCAGGCATTGCGCAGTGAGCCGAGGCTCGGTCAATCCGGACGCCGCGACGGTGAGCGGCCACAAATTAACGAAGCGAATCGCCGAGTGCGACTGTGAGGCCGAACGTGTCGCACCAAACGCTCAACTCACGCCGAACCAGCGGCGACAGAGCAGGTCCACGGTGGAGATTGCGCCCAGGATGGCGGTCGTCCAACCGATGTTTGTCGAGAC